>CAKUTY010000005.1 GCA_934692455.1 uncultured Erysipelotrichaceae bacterium | reverse complement strand
AATATTAAAGTCTTCTACAAAGCACATATAGCTCAAGAAATATATGAAGACAATGTTTCTTCTTTCAAAAAAGGTGTAAAGAAAACCAATAAGGAAATCAAAGACTTGGATTATCATCTAAGCCAAGGAATTAGAAATGGTTTATCGGTTAGTGTTATCATCGCTAAGAACAGTTTAAACATATCTCCTAGTACTGCTTATAAATACATCAATGATAAAGTACTCACTGTTAGAAACATCGATTTAAAAAGAAAAGTAAGATACAAGGCTAAGCCCACTCCTGCTGATAGAAGGAAACGTAAACTATATAATCATCTAATAAGTAGAACGCTTGAAGACTATATGGTTTATATAAGTGAACATCCCGAATGTAATATATGGCAAATGGATACCATTATGGGAAAACATTCTGAAAGCGAGTGTGTGTTGTCTCTTCTTTACACTAGAAGCAATCTTCAATTATTTTTTAAACTAAATTCTAAAAGCATAGATGAAGTTAATAGAATATTCGATTCTATTAAAGGCCATCTTGGTGATGAAATATTCAAAGAAACATTTGAAGCCATCGTTACAGATAATGGCAATGAATTTTATGATCCAATCAGTATTGAAACTAATAAAGATACAGGAGAAAAGCTTATAAGTGTATTTTATTGTCATCCAAATAGAAGTGATCAAAAAGCAAAGTGCGAGAAGAATCACGAACATTTTAGAGAATTTATAGCGAAGGGTAAAAGTTTAATACCATATACCAACAAAGACATGGATTATATATCACTTATGGTAAATAACTATTCAAGGGGCCTATTTAAATTTAAAAGTCCTTTAGAAGTATCTAAGATATTCTTAAATGAAAAAGTGTTTGAGCTTAACAATCTTAAAGAAATCCCCATTTCTAAAGTTATACTCAAACCCTTAATCAAATAAAATTTTAAACAACCACTCATTATTAGACTTTTTACCTAACGGAGCTTTCTATAAAATTAAGAAAATTTATGATAGAAAGATGAGTTTTAGTAATGTCTATAAGTACTGTTTACACCATTAAAATATCATTATTTATTAAATAATTAAATATCTTCAAATAAAAAGCCCTCTATTTAACAGCGTTAAACGGAGCTTTAAGCAAAAACGGAGCTTTATTCAAAAATTGAGCTCCGAGATTTTTTTTATACTAAAAAAGCTATCGTATTTGATAGCTCATTTATTTAGTATATTCCCAATTACCTGTTTGATAATTGAATAATTTTGTTTCTCTTAATCTTTAATATAGAGTTGTATCTCAAAAAAGAAATTATGTTTAAACCTCGTATATTTAACAAGAGACTGATTCTTAAGAAATACCTAGAAATTAGGTTTACACAAAATAAAAGATGTTGGGTATAATTCCAACGTCATATCCTTCTTTTATCATTGGCGTTTTGCACAATGATAATGAAAGGAAGTACGAATTGATAATATCGTGTTATTGGTAATAAAAAAATGGTAACTAGTAATAAGTCACCATTTAGTCTTAATTGATATCGGTACAAGATTCTTGATCGTTTGCGTATACACAAGCTCTAAAGTTTCCATCTCCTACATCAAAGAATTCAGCTGATCCTTCACCAGAAGAGCTAGAGAAGTATTCACCATCTTTATATAGAGTAACTTCACCATATACAGAACTAGAACCACTTTGTTGGTAATGAGGGAAGTAACATCTACCTGTTGCGTTGGTTGTTTTTCCAAAGACGTTTGTAGCTGTTAAATCTTGTTGACCATTAGAACAGAAGTAACCACCTGAATAGAAGTTAACTACAATTCTGCCATCATCTGTCTTAGAACCAGTAGCGTTTAAACCACCATTAGCGTTTTCTTTAACAGGAAGGTTAGCTAATACTGAAGAAACACTTGTTAATGGGTTTTTCTTAAGAGCACTTGTCTTAATTAATCCTTTAACTGTTTCGTGCCCTCCATCTGGTGCACAATATGGATAAGCACCTTTGACAATAGTTACATCAGATACATCATCAGGTCTTTGTACACCTTCTGTATTTCCTTCAACATTCTCATCTAATTCGTTTAAGATATATCTGCCAATTCTACCTTTTAAGTTAGCCATATCTTCACTTGTTGTGAAGTAAGAACCAACTTCAGCTCTATCGAAGCCTAGCCAGATAGAAATTGTGAAGTTTGAGTTTTGGCATACTAGCCACATATCTTTTGGAGCACCAGTAGGGATACCATATGCTCTACCACTTGTTGACCAGTCGGTAGTACCTGTTTTAGCGTATACTGGATATTTTCTCTTTAATATCTGCATATTATTGTAATATGGTCCAGAGACGTTGTATTCAAGGCATGTAGCTGTCATATAGGCTGCAGCACTTGAGATTACTTGAGTACCCTTTGTATCACTTACATATTCACTGTCATCTTGGAAGACAATCTTTTGAATAGTATGTGGTTTTATATAATAGCCTTCGTTCATGAATATTGCATGAGCTGCAGCTAATTGTACTGGAGTAACAAGACATGTATTGCCACCAATTGCCCATTGAAGGTCAAAAGTATCTAGATTTCTTGTAATTCCAATTTCTCTTAAATATTCCTTAACACCATCTTCACCAATTTCTTGAATTACAGCTTGTAATGTTTGAACAGCTGGTGTATTTAAAGAACGTGCAATAGCCTCAGTTATTAACATATCACCTGTATAACCTTGTCCACCTGCATTGGCGATAAGGACATTACCACCATATAAGTAGTATGGCATATCGGTAATTGTATGAGCTGTAGACCAACCTAGTCTATCGAAGGCTAGGGCATATTCAATTACTGGTTTAATTGATGAGCCTGGCTGTAAGTAAGAACTTGTAGCTCTATTAAATTGACGAGCTGATTGTGCTTGATTACGGCCACCACCCAAGGCAATTAGTTCACCAGTTTGGTTATTTAATACAGTAAGAGCTGATTGTTCAAGATCATTTGAATATTTTAAATCAGTCTTTTCGTTTTCAATGTTATATAGAACTTCCTGCATATAAGGGTTCATCGCTGTATAAATATGCATTGAAGTTGTATATGGATTCTTACCAGTAACCTCAGTTGCCTCTTCGATTACTGCATCAATATAGTCTTGGTAATATTGGCTATATGAATTAAACTTCTTGGCAACACCAGTTAATAAATTTTCAATTTTAACAGTCTTGGCAAGAGCTGCTTCTTCTTTTGTAATATAGCCATGATATGCCATCAAGTCTAATACTTCAGCAGTTCTTTTTTGAGCATTTTCAAGATAAGTAATATTTGAATTTAAATAAATATAAGATTCATCATGCTTATATAGTTCGTTATAAGGATTATAGTTATTTGGAGCGTTGATGATACCAGCCAAGAAAGCTGATTCAACAAGTCCTAGTTCACTTGCGTCCTTACCAAAGTAGTATTGAGCTGCCTTTTGAACACCTCTGATGTTGTTACCATAGTTAATCTTATTAATATATAGTGCTAAGATGTCTTTCTTACTAACTTCTTTATTAGCTTCGATAGCTAGTACGATTTCTTGCATCTTTCTTTGAACACCACTCATACCCTTGTGGGCTGCCATAGTAGATTCACCATCGGCATCTACTTGGAAATAAGAGTTTTTAACTAGTTGCATGGTCATGGTAGATCCACCTTGTCCAAAGCCTCCTGATTTGATATTTTCAAGGATTGCCTTAGTGAAACGTGGGATATCGAAGCCAAAGTGTTCGAAGTATCTTGAGTCTTCAATTGATAAGAAAGCATCAACTAAGCTGTTTGGCATATCATCATATTCGATGTTTTCTCTTAGATATAAACCAAGTTCTACAATTTCATCGCCATTCATATCATAGATAACACTAGATTCTTGTGAATCTAATTTAGCTCTATCGAATTCCGGTTTACCCTCTAGTAGTTTGTTGGCAAAGATAATAGCACCTATACCACCTAGTATTCCAATAACTGCAATAATACATGTGATTGTTGCGAATACTTTAGTGATTGTCTTAGCCTTAGGTCTTTTAGAAGTATTGTCTTCTTTAGGTTCTTCTGTTTTCTTTTCTTCTATAAAGATAGAAGGCTTCTTAGGTTCAGATTCGAGCCCGGTATCTTCAATTGGTTCAACATCTTCAACTATAGGTGTAGACTTTTCGTCCTTTGTTTCCTTTTTGTCGTTTGTAACTGTTGACTCTTCTTTCTTCTTAGGTTTAGAAGTTTTCTTAGTGCTAGAAGTCTTTTTCTTCTTAGGATTAGATTCGAGCCCATCAGATTCGAGCCCAAACCCCCCCTCTACCTTAGGACTTTCATCGACAAGATCAGCTTGTTTACTTCCTCTCTTGTTTGTATTCTTTAATGTGCTGTTTTTCTTCCTTTTTTGATAAGGAGTTAAATCATCAATATCATTTCTTTTCATACCGCATAATTATATCCTAAATAGGTCAATAACGCACTATTTATGCTAGAATTAAATCATTAGAGAGGAAGTAATTTCTTGATGGGAAATGTAAGAATTGATGCTCTTAGGGAGCAGATGAAAGACAACAACATTGATGTCTATTATTTGAATACTTCTGACTATCATATGTCAGAGTATGTTCCTTTGTATTTTAAGACAATCGAATACTTTAGTGGTTTTAGCGGATCTTTAGCTACTTTATTAGTGGATTTAGAGAATGCTTATATTTTTGTTGATGGTCGTTATCATATTCAAGCTGAGAAACAATGCCTACCAAACGATGTACAAGTAGTAAAACTTGGCACTGCAAATGCATTAGAACCAATTGAATTTATTAAGAAGAATTATGCTGGCAAGGTTATTGGCTTAGATGGTAAGAGAACTAGTATTAACTTTGCATCAGACTTAAGTGATTTCAAGATTAAGAGTATTGATATTTATTCTAGTTTGATTGAAAACAGAGTTAGTTTATCAACTGATTTAATCTATGAACTAGGAATTGAATACACAGGCTTAAGTAGAAGACAAAAATTAGATAATGTTAAGTATATTCTTGATGGTAAGACTCATATTGTGAATAATCTTGAGTCTATTTCTTATATCTTGAATCTAAGGGGTAATGATATTCTTTGTACTCCAGTGTTCTTGGCTTATTTAGTTTTTAATAAGAATGATGTTTATTTCTTTATTAACTTAGAGCGATTGAGTGAAGAATTATTAGATAAGTTATATGCAGATGGCATTATTATTAGACCTTATGATGCTTATTATGATTTCTTGAAGACTTTAAAGAATGAAGTGGTATTGCTAGATAAGACTAAGGTAAACTATGAGACTTATTCTTTAATTTGCAAACATAATAGAATTGTTGACTGTTTATCTGTTATTGAAGAGATGAAGTCAATGAAGAATGAAGTTGAAATAGAGAATTCTAAGTTAGCTCATATTTATGATGGTGTTGCCATGGTGCGTTTCTTAAAGTGGTTGGATGAAACTGATAAGGAAACATTAAACGAATATATTGTGGCTAATAAGCTTAATGAATTTAGATTGTCATATAAGGCCTTTGACTTAAGTTTTAATCCGATTGTTGCTTATAACGCTAATGCGGCCATGATGCATTAT
Organism: uncultured Erysipelotrichaceae bacterium; assembly: GCA_934692455.1. Classification (GTDB taxonomy): domain Bacteria; phylum Bacillota_I; class Bacilli_A; order Erysipelotrichales; family Erysipelotrichaceae; genus Colivicinus. The sequence continues at coordinate 20,843 of CAKUTY010000005.1, read as the reverse complement.
GCGCCTACTGAAGAGAATAATGCTAGTTTACATAATGAGGGTATTATCTTGGTTGATTCAGGTGGTCAATATAAAGAGGGTACTACTGATATTACAAGAACTATTTGTGTTGGTGAAGTAAGTGATGAATTAAAGAAGCATTTTACTACTGTATTAAAGTCAATGTTTAACTTGAGTAGTGTTAAGTTTATGAAGGGTTTAAATGGTCTTCAACTTGATATCCTAGCAAGAAAAGATATTTGGGAATTAGGCATTGATTATAGATGTGGTACAGGTCATGGTGTGGGTCATGTCTTATCAGTCCATGAGGCACCACCTAATATTAGATATATGCATACTTTGGGCAAGAGCGAGGAAGTGCCTATTAGAAAGGGCAATATCGTTTCTGATGAGCCTGGTATTTATCTAGAGGGTAAGTATGGCATTCGTTGTGAGAATATGTTACTAGCGGTTGAGGATGAATTAAATGAGTATGGTCAATTTATGCGTTTTGATACTTTGACTATGGTTCCATTTGATTTAAGACTTATTGATAAGAGATATTTGGATAAGAAGACTATTAATTTGATTAATGAGTATCATAAGACTGTTTATCATACTTTGGCTCCATATTTGAATGCTGATGAATTAATTTATTTGGGTAAGATTACTCAGGAGATTTAATGAAGATTTTAAATTGGAATGTGAATGGTCTTAGGGCTATTTTAGGAAAGGGCGATTTGTTGGCTTTTATGGCTAGGGAGAATCCTGATATTATGGCCTTTGAGGAGACTAAGATGCAAGAAGCGCAATTAAACTATAACTTTGATGGTTATTACCGTTATATGAATTGTGCTGAGAAGAAGGGTTATTCAGGTACGATGGTGCTTACAAAAGAGAAACCAATGTCAGTAACTTATGACATTGAGGGTGAGGATCATCCAAAAGAAGGTAGAGTTATTACTTTAGAGTATCCTGATTTCTATTTTGTGTGTGCTTATGTTCCTAATTCTAAGGATGGTCTAAAGAGGATAGATTATCGTATGAAGTGGGAAGATGATTTGCGTAAGCATTTGGTAAAATTAGATAAGATTAAGCCAGTTATTTATACAGGTGATTTGAATGTGGCTCACAATGAGATAGATTTAAAAAATCCTGATGACAATCACTTTAATGCTGGTTTTTCAGACCAAGAAAGAGAAAAGTTTACATGTTTATTAGATGCAGGTTTTATAGATACTTATCGTTACTTGTATCCTGAAGATGTTAAGTATTCTTGGTGGTCATATCGTACAAGAGCTAGAGAAAGGAATATAGGGTGGCGTATCGATTATTTTGTAGTTTCTAAAAGATTTATGGAGAAGGTAGAAGATTCATTGATTTATGATGATATCTACGGTAGTGATCATTGTCCTGTAGGACTTATAGTAAAGGAGAATTAATAATGAAATTTGTAGAAGAAAATTATGAGAACATGCTGGCTGATTTAAAGACTTTAGTTAGTTATAATTCAGTATACTCAGATGATGTGAAGCCTTTTGGTAGTGTTAACCGTGAAGTATTGGATAAGGCTTTAGAGCTTATGGCTGCTAAGGGTTTCAATACTAAGAATGTTGATTACTATGCAGGTTATGGCGAAATTGGTCAAGGTGAAGAAGTAATTGGTATCTTGGCTCACCTTGATATTGTTCCTGTTGGCGAAGGTTGGGATTCTAATCCGCTTGAAGTAGTTCAAAAGGGTGATCGTCTATATGGTAGAGGTGTTTCCGATGATAAGGGTGCAGCTGTTGCAAGTATGTACGCTATGAAATATCTTTTAGATACAGGTTATGAATTTAAGAAGAGAGTTAGATTAATTCTTGGCTGCAATGAAGAATCAGGTTCTGCTTGTATTGAACATTATGTTGAAAAAGAAGGTCATGTAGATATGGGCTTTACTCCAGATGGTGAGTTCCCTGGTATTTATGCCGAAAAGGGTATGGCTGGCGGCTTTATTATTGGTAAGTCAAAGATTATCGATATTAAGGGTGGCCAAGCTGATAATGTTGTATGTAATAAGGTAGTATGTACTCTTCCTGAAAATAGTTACGATGTCGCAAAGTTTGATAGTTTCATGAAGGAACATAATATCGAATATAGTGTTGATGGTAATACTGTTACTGTATTAGGCGTGGCAGCTCATGCTTCTTTACCTGATGCTGGTGTTAATGCGATTAATCATTTGATGGAAGCTTTATATGTAGCTGATTTCCATGATTCATTTGTTGATTATATTCATAAGTATATTGGCCTAGAGTTACATGGTGAGACATTAGGTTTGGATGCACTTAAGGATGAGACTAATTCTAGTGTTAACTTGGGTGTGATTGGCAAGAATGGTGATAATGTAGAATGTACTTTGGATATTCGTTTCCCTATTACTAGAAAAGACGTAGAGATCGCAGAAGTATTAAATAAGGCAGTAGCTGATGATTGTGGTATTAGATTAGACTACAATATCAATCCTTTATACTATGATAAGAATTCTAAGTTAGTTCAATCTTTATTGAAGGCTTATAGATCAATTGTTGATGATCAAAGAGATATGATTGCCATTGGTGGTGGTACTTATGCTAAGAGTATGAATAATATCATTGCGTTTGGTTGTGCCTTTAATGAGGAAGAGAATCATATTCATGATGCCAATGAATCTTTAAGTATTGAGGAATTTAAGAAGCAAGTTGAAATCTATATCGAGGCTATTAAGAATTTAAACGAGGCTTAGTTTATGGATTATAGGAAAGTCGCTCTTATTTACGATTTTGATAAGACTTTATCGCCGATTGACATGCAAGAGTTCCATTATATTGGCAAGCTTGGCTATAAGGAGACTGGTAGCTTTTGGGCTGAGTCTGAAAGGGATAAGTATGCATCTAATATGGATGGTATCTTGTCTTATATGCATTTGATGGTAAAGAAGAATCCTGCTTTGACTAAGAAAGAGTTGGTTGATGAGGGTGCTTTTATTGAACTTTATAAGGGTGTGGATACTTGGTTTGATCGTGTTAATGAATATGGTAAGAAACAAGGAATTGAAGTAGAGCATTTCATTGTTTCTAGCGGTATTAGAGAAATGATCATGGGAACAAGTATCGCTGATAAGTTTAAGAAAGTATATGCATGTAGCTATACTTATGATGAAAATGATAAGCCTGTTTGGCCAAGTAGGGTAGTGAATTATACTACAAAGACTCAGTATTTATTTAGAATCAATAAGGGTGTTTTTGATGAGACTAATGATCTTGATTTGAACACAAAGACACCAGAAGAAGATAAGTATGTGCCTTTTAGTAATATGGTTTATTTTGGTGATGGGCTTACTGATGTTCCTAGCATGCTTGTGATGCGAGAAGAGGGCGGCACTGCGGTGGCAGTCTACGGCTCTAAACAGGCAAAGGAAAAGATTGCTAAGGAACTACAGGATGAAAAGAGAGCTGATTATATGCTTCCAGCTGACTATAGTGAAGGTTCAGCTGCTGAAGAATTGGTTAAGGCTATCATAGATTCTGTTGCGGTAAATATAAGGTTGAGGGAACTTAAGAATAATGGCTAGTTTTTATTTAGATGATTATCGTTTGATTAGTGTTAGGAAGTCTGAATTGGCTTTGACTGAGAATCTTAAATTACTAGTCAATAATATCGAAGTTAAGTTTAATATCAGTGATGATGCTGATTATGTTTATCTTCATTTAGAAGAGGATTTCAATGAGAAGAACCGTTATATGGTTCTTCTTGATGGTATTCCTTTTGAGATTAAGTTCCGTTTTATTGTGCAAACCGAAAGGTTTGATGAAGAATATCGTGTTGATTTAAATACACTAGGTTCTTTCATAGAGGGTAATAAGACCACATTTAGATTGTGGTCTCCTTTAAGTAAGACTGCTATTTTACATTTAGATAATGTCATTCATAAGATGAACTATGTAGGTAGGGGTGTTTTTGAGCTTACTTTTGATAGGAATTTGAGTGGTCACTTTTATCATTATTCAACTTTAAGAGAAAGTGTCTATGCGTTTACTGATCCTTTTTCTTATGCTGATAAGGATCATAAGAATTCTTATGTGGTTGATAGGAATAAATTAAAGTATGATAAGGTGGCTTTGAAGCATATTGATACACCTATTATTTATGAGACTTCAGTTAGAGATTTTACAAGTGATAGTGTGAGTTTTAAGTATCCTCAGACTTTTAAGGGCATGTGTGAACAGGGGGCAAAGCTTGATGCTTATCCGGTTGGTTTTGATTATTTGAAGAAACTAGGGATAACTTATGTTCAGCTTATGCCTATTTTTGCGTTTGATTTAGATCATAGTGATTATAACTGGGGTTATAATCCTTTGACTTATAATAGTCTTCATCAGGCTTATTGTTATGGTAAGGGGCCATATGAACAGATTAATGAATTAAGGGATTTTATTAGCTTATGTCATAAATATGGCATGGGTGTTACTTTTGATGTGGTGTTTAATCATGTCTATAATGTTAAGTCTTTTAATTTGGCTAATATGCTTCCTTATTATTTCTTTAGATATAAGGATGGTAAACTTGGCAATGCCTCATATTGTGGTAATGAAGTGAGGACTGAGGCTTTCTTTACAAGAGAATATTTGAAATTGTTGGTTAAGCGTTTCATTGATATCTATGATTTGGATGGTTATCGTTTTGACTTAATGGGCATTCTTGATGCTGAGACCATTGAGGCGATTAGAGATACAGCTAGAGAATTAAAGCCTGATTTCTTGATGTATGGTGAAGGTTGGAACATGGGTGATATTGTTCCCTTTGAGTATCGTGCTATTAAGGAGAATGCTTATAAGCTTGATGGTGTGGCTTTCTTTAATGATGATTTTAGAAGAACAATTAGGGGAAACTATATCGATGATAAGAATGCTTATATGCTAGGGTATGTTGATGCTAGAGATCGTGTTAAGAGAGTTTTGAGCGGTTCTTATGAGTATGGTTTAAATATTAATCAGACTATTAATTATATTGAGTGCCATGATAATTATACGGTTTATGATAAGGTATCTAGGTTCTTTGATGATGAGAAGATGGTGTCAAGAATTTGTAAGTTGTCTATGGCTCTTGTGATGATTTCTAGGGGCATTCCTTTTATTAATTCAGGTGAGGAGTTCTTACGTACTAAGCATGGTATTGATAATACATATAATTTGGATGATAGTATCAATATGTTGGATTGGCATCGTAAGAATAATTATTTGGATGTTGCCAGGTATTTTAGTGACTTGTGTCTTTTAAGAAAGACTTATAAGGAGTTTACTAGGGAAGATACAAGTGTTGAATTTATAGATTATTATGAGGTTTTAATCTATAAACTAGGGGATTTGACTATCTATATTAATCCATGTATTTTTGATCATGTTTATAATGACGAGATGGAGCATGAAGTAATTTTTGATGATAGTGGTTTTGTGAATTACAAACGTAGCGTGTTAAAAATTAAGGCTTTCAGTATTTTGATAACTAAATAATTAGAAAACGCTTACATTTGGTAATATAATAGTTATACGAGGGGTATTTGTTGTTATGAATAATAATTCAATGGTTGCGATGATACTTGCTGGGGGCAGAGGTTCAAGATTGTTTGATTTAACTAAGACAGTCGCTAAGCCTGCTGTCCATTTTGGTGGTAAGTATCGTATTATCGATTTTGCGCTTTCAAACTGTGCTAACTCTAACATTAAGACTGTTGGTGTTTTGTTGCAGTATGAATCAACATTACTTGGATCTTATGTTTCTCATGAACATACATGGGGTCTTGATATGAATGGTGGTGGCGTTTATGCTTTGTCTCCAAGAGAAAAAGATGAATCTAATCTAGATGTTTATCGTGGTACTGCTGATGCGATTACCCAGAATATTGATTTCTTGGATGATGCTGATCCTGAATATGTATTGATTCTTTCAGGTGACCACATCTATAAGATGAATTATGAGAGGATGTTGGCTAAGCATATTGAGACTAAGGCTGAGGCTACTATCGCAGTTATGGAAGTTCCTATGAAGGAAGCAAGTCGTTTCGGTATTATGAATTGTAATGATACTGATGAGATTGTTGAGTTTGAGGAGAAGCCTGCTAATCCTAAGTCTAACTTAGCCTCAATGGGCGTTTATATTTTCTCTTATAAGACTTTAAGAAAGTATCTAAAGGCAGATGAGAAGAATAATGAGTCTAATCATGACTTTGGTAAGGATATTATTCCTGCTTATTTAGCCGCTGGTTTGAAGTTACAAGCTTATCGTTTCAAGGGTTATTGGAAGGATGTTGGTACTATCGATTCTCTTTGGGAAGCTAATATGGACTTGTTGGATCATACAAGTGAATTGAACTTATATGATAATGAGTGGAAGATTTATACATCTGATGCGTTGGCTACCCCACAATTAATTAGTTCTAAGGCTAAGGTTAAGAATGCTTATATTACTCAGGGTTGTGTTGTTGATGGTGAGGTAGAACATTCAGTACTTTTCACAAATTCTAAGATTTCTGAGGGTGCTGTTATTAAGGATACTGTAATCATGAATGATGTAAAAGTTGGAAAGAATGTTCATTTGAATAGATGTCTTGTACAAGATGGTGTTAAGATTCCTGATGGTGTGACTCTTGGTGATCCTAAGTCAGATAAGATTCTTTTGGTTACTAAAAAAGTAGTAAGTGAGGTTGAATAATGAGTAAGAGAGCTTTAGGTATCATTAATATTGAACCAAGTTATGTTCATGTAGAAGGAATTGAAGATTATCGTCCAATTTCAGCTACTTCTTTTATGGGTAGATATCGTATTATTGACTTTATCATATCTAATTTAACAAATTCTGGCGTTAATAATATTGAAGTACAGGTTAAGAATAGACCTCGTTCTACTATTCAACATATTCAGCGCACTGATTATAATATCAATACAAAAAGAGGTCATATTAGAATTCTTCATGGTGAGAAGCCTATTCCTAATGAAATTTATAATACTGATGTAGCTAGTTTGATGGCTAATTTGAAGTATTTTGAGGAAGATAATTCACCATATGTGATTTTGGCTCCTTCTCATTTCATTTATGTTCAAGATTTCTCTAAGATGCTTGATTATCATATTGAGTCTAAGAATGATATTACTGTTTTATATCAAAACGTAAATACAGCAAATGAAGATTTCTTAATGTGTGATACTTTGGAAATTGATGAGAATAAGGTAATCACTAGTATTGATAAGAATCTTGGTAAAGGTAAGCGTGCGAAGGTTTCTCTTGAGACTTATATCATGTCTAAGAAGATTTTCGTTGATATGATTTATGCAGCTTTATCTACATCTTCTTTATATTCATTAAGTGATATTATCGCTGATGGTTTGGATGTATTTAAGATTGGCGGTTATTTACATACTGGTTATGCTGCTTGTATTTCGACTTTGAATTCATATTATAAGGCTAGCATGGATATTAAGAATGAAAAGGAATTGTCTAATATCTTTAGTGATGAATGGCCTATTTATACAGCTACTAATGATACTTGTCCAACAACTTATACAAAGACTTCTAATGTTTCTAATTGTGTAGTTGGTAATGGTTGTGTCATTGAGGGTACTGTTGAAAATTGTGTTATTGGTAGAAATGTAGTAGTTAAAGAGGGTGCTGTAATTAAGGATAGTATTATCATGCCTGATGCCCTAATTAATAAGAATGTTAAGATGGACAAGTGTGTTGTGGATAGACTTGCGATCGTAACTCATATTAAGGCTTTAAATGGTAGTGATCATGCACCTCTATATGTTAAAAGGGGAGACCGTATCTAGATGAAGAAGGTATTGTACGTTGCGTACGAATCATTACCTTTTATCAAAACTGGCGGTCTAGCTGATGTAGCTTATGCACTTCCTAAGGCGATAGACAAGTATAGTGTCAGTGTCGTTTTACCTTTGCATAAACTTATTAAGGATAATTATTTAGATAAGTTATCTTTAGTTAAAACAATCAATATTAGATTTGCTTCATCAATCGATGAAGCAAATCTTTATACACTTGACAATGAAGGTGTTACTTATTATTTCGTTGAGAATGATAAGTATTTTAATAGATCAGATGTTTATGGCTATGATGATGACGTTTTGCGTTTCATGTTTTTTAGTATTGCCGTAATCGAATTTATGGTTGAATTAAAGAAGTATCCTGAGATTATTCATTGTAATGATTATCATACGGCTTTGATTCCTGCGTTATGTAAATATCGTTACAACAATATTAAGGCTATAGACAAAATTAAATTTATTTATACAATCCATAATCTTATTTATCAAGGAACTTATAGTAAGCGTTATTACAAATATTTAGAGATTGATGATAAGTATTGGACTGATGGTACTTTAAGATTTAATGATGAACTTAATTTCATGAAGATTGGTATCTGTACTGCCGATAAGATTACAACTGTTTCTTCAGTATATGCTGCTGAGATTTTAAATGGATATTCAGGACAAGGACTAGATCAGGTATTAAGATATCGCAAGGATGATATTGTTGGGATTACTAATGGTATTGATTATGACTTGTTTGATCCAAGTAGGGATGAATATTTATATAAGAAGTATAGTGTCAGCAATTATTTAAAGGGTAAGGCTTTTAATAAGAAGGCATTACTTGAGGATGTAGGTCTAAATGATAATGGTGATATGTTGGTTGGTATTATTTCGCGTCTTACTAATCAAAAGGGTTTTGACTTGTTGTTGAATGTTTATCATCAAATCTTAAGAAAGAAGGTTAAGCTGGTTATTATTGGCTCAGGTGAGAGTAAGTATGAATATGCCTTTAGGATAATGGAGAAAGAGTATCCAAGTCGTGTTCGTTATTTCTGTGTCTATAATGAGGAACTAGCTCATAAGGTTTATGCGGCTTGTGATTTGATGCTGATGCCTTCTTTGTTTGAACCATGTGGTCTTTCACAGTTAATCGCAATGCGTTATGGTACACTTCCCCTTGTTAGGGAAACAGGTGGCTTGTTAGAGACTGTGGAGCCATATAATGAGTATGAAAAAACGGGTAGAGGTTTCTCGTTTACCCCATTTAATTCTTTGGATATGATGATTGTGTTTAATTATGCATATCGTCAATATTTCGATAATCAAAAGGATTATAAGATGTTAATAAGAAACGCTATGAAGTATGATTCTTCGTTTAAGTCTGTTTCTTTGAAATATGAAAAATTATATGATGAGGTATTGAAACATGTTAAAAAAGTATGACAAATTTTTTGAGGGTTATGAATTAGAGGCTTACAAACTTTTTGGTTCTCATATCAAGGATGGTGGTATGGAGTTTACTGTTTGGGCTCCTCATGCACATAAGGTTGAAGTATTTACTTCTAAGGATATGTTTACATGTCTTTATCCTATGGAAAGAATTGATGAAAGAGGTGTTTGGCAAGGTTTTATTCCTGATATGGAGCCAATTTATTCATATCGTTATCGTATTTATAAGAATGATACTTATTGGATTGATAAGTTTGATCCATATTCTTATAGATGTGAGAGAAGACCAAGCACTGCTTCTGTAATGTATGATTTGGATTATTATACTTTCTCTGATGATGCATATAAGAAGAAACAAACAAATAATTATGGTGAGAAGATTAATATTTATGAGTGTCATTTGGGTGGTTTCAAGAAATATGAAAATGAATTTGAGACTTATCGTCTAGTTAAGGATGATCTTGTTCCTTATTTAAAGGACATGGGTTATACTCATCTAGAATTAATGCCAATCTTTGAGTATCCTTTTGATGGTTCATGGGGTTATCAAAGTTTAGGTTTCTTCGCATCTACTAGTAGATATGGAACTCCTTATGATTTGATGGATTTGATTAATGAATGTCATAAGAATAATATCGGAGTAATTCTTGATGTTGTGTTTATGCATTTTGCGAATGATGGCTATGGTTTAATTAATTATGATTTTGAACCATGTTACGAATATAGAGAATACCATTTGGCTCATTCTGATTGGGGTACAATGTGCTTTGATTTAGCAAGTGGTCCAGTAGTTTCTTATCTGATGTCTTCAGCTAATTTCTTTATTGATAGATATCATATTGATGGTTTAAGATTTGATGCGGTGTCTCATTTCATTTATCATCATGGTAATAGAGACTTGGGTGAGAATGTTGCTGGTCAAAGTTTTGTGAAGCGTATCAATTATCATCTAAAGGATTTACATCCTAATTGTATGTTAATTGCGGAAGATTCTACTGATTTCCCTAATGTAACTAGAAAAGTTGAAGATGGTGGTCTAGGTTTTGATTATAAGTGGGATCTAGGTTGGATGAATGATACATTAAGATATTATGCGATGGATCCAATTTATCGTAAGTATCATCATAATGATTTAACTTTCTCTATGGCTTATTTCTATTCTGAAAGATTCTTATTACCTTTCTCTCATGATGAGGTAGTTCATTCAAAGAAGACTATTGTTGATAAGATGTGGGGTACTTATGAGGATAAGTTTAAACAATGTCGTAACCTTTATGTATATATGTATACACATCCTGGTAAGAAGCTTAATTTCATGGGTAATGATATCGCTACTATTAGAGAATTTGATGAAAATAAGGAACTTGACTGGTTCTTGTTAGATTATCCTTTACATAATGGCTTTAAGCTATTGGTTAAGGAATTGTCTCATATGTATAGTGAGTATGATACATTCTCTAAGTATGATTATGATCCTACTTACTTTAAGTGGATTGATGCGGATAATGCGGAACAATCTGTTTATATTTATTATCGTTATGATGAGGATTATTGTTTCATTACATTGCTTAACAATACTCCTAATGCCTATACAAATTATCAAATTGGTGTACCTTATGCTGGTACATATACTGAGGTTATTAACTCAGAAGCTGAGAAGTATGGTGGTTGTGGACAAGTTAATGCCAAGGCAATTAGGTCTAAGGCTCTTCCTTTCCATAAGCTAGATAATAGTATTAAGCTAACTGTTGCCCCATTTGCAGGTATTGTGTTAAAGACCAAACTTAAAAAGCCAACAGTAAAGAAAAGAACCAAGGTTGAAGGTAAAGTGAAGAAGGCAACTTCTGTTAAGAAGACTACTTCTACTAAGACTACAAGAGCTAAGAAAGAGCCAGCTCCTTCTAAAAAGAGTGCGGTAAAAAAGGCTACAACAAAGACTAAAACTAAGAAAGAAGCGTAATGACAGCGCTTCTTTTTGTGTGTGGTAAAATTTAAATGAGCTTAATGGTTCCTCCTGGTATATTGTTAACTACTAAAAGAACTATTGGGCTATCCTTTCGGTTTGTGTTACGAAAGGATTTTTATTGTCTTTGGAGACAATAAAAAATGGCTGATTCTCTTTAAACAGGGTTTCAGCCATTTTAGTGTTTTCTAATTTCTTTAGCATTGAGTAGACTATTTTGTCAACAATATTCTTGGTCTAATTTTAGAAATAGAAATAAATACATATAAGCAAGAAAGCAATACTAGGCCATTAATTACAACATAGATAATGAGTATGTCTTCGCTAGCAATACTTATAGTGTAGTTTTTATAGATTTCACTTTGTTGTTTAAAGATATCAATGTCTTCTTGATTATTATTAATATAGGCTAGTCTATCTTGTATCTTAAGGTTTTCTCTAATTAATTCATCGGAACTATTTTTTGCTGTTTTAATACCTATTGGTATAGCTATGGTGATAGCGATGTTGGCTATTATTAAGATTTCTATCGCGAACGATATAATCGACAATATTTTACTTTGTCCAAGAGATTGTAAGATAGCAAATTCTTTAAGTCTTTTGTCGTTTAAAAAGACAATGATATTTATAAGCAATAAACAACCGATGAAAGAAACGATTATTGAAATTATAGAATAAAGAATCGACATATTATTAGAAGGCGCTACTAGTTTTTTATATTCATCATAGTTTGATTCTATATAGTTGTTCTTAAGCCTTCCGTTTAATCTAGTTGTTCTTATGGTATCGTGAATACATTCTTCTAGTTCGCCCTTTAATACTTCATAGCGGTATCCATTTTTAAAGGAAAAATCCAATCTAGAAATATTTGGCGCAATATTAGCATCATTGCATAGCTGTAACATACTGTTTTTAGAAAGGATAACTTTTGCATCGTTATAGAATTTTTTATTATTGATGGTATTGTTTGAATAATCAATTTCAAATAGTCCTACTACTGGATAATCGTAAATTCTATTGTTTATTTTGATTGAAAGAATGTCTCCAATATTCACTTTTTCATTATTAATATAGGTGTTGTTTAAAATGAGTGCGGCCATTTCTTCGTTTTCATTAAAGTATCTACCCTTTGTGATAGTTAAACCATCTTCGTTAAATGCATCTATACCTGTGCCACTATATACAAGTGTGTCATAGAATCCATCAAAACCGTTTGGATAGTCATCTTCCATATGAGCATAATAAAAATTCGTATTAAATTGACTACTGTAAGAAATTTCAAAATTCGCTTCCTCTTTTTCGGCTAATTCTTTGATATTATCTTCTAGATTAATTAATGTTTTATTTACCAGAGCACCAAAACCTTTAACTTTTATTTGTTCAATTTCTAAATTTTGAATATAAATGTTCATGTTCATTGAACTTAGCACAGTGGATGATATGTTGTGACCTAGTCTAGAAATGCTGATGGATACAATAACAAAAAAACTCATTATAAAGATAATTAAAAGTAATAAAAGAGAATCCTTTCTTCTTGTTGCGATTGATATGAGTATTCTTTTAAAATAATGCTTATTCATAAATGTTCTTGTTTCTTTGATCTATATGGATAATGGTATCAGTCATCTTGGCCAGCTCTTTGTTGTGGGTAACCATAATAACTGTCTTGCCATAGTCATCAACTAATTGCCTAAATAGTTTCATAATGGCTAAGGAAGTATCGTAGTCTAGGTTTCCTGTTGGTTCATCGGCTAGTATTATTTCACCATTACAGGCAATGGCACGAGCAATCGCAACACGTTGTTGTTCACCACCTGATAATTTATTTACTTTTCGGTTAGCTTTTGTCTTGTCGATACCGAATGTATTTAGATATTCGTCTAACATCTCCTTGCTAATTTTTCTTTTTGGATCAGAAATTGAAATGGCAGTTAAGACATTATCGTAAGCATTTAAATAATTTAACAAATTATAATTTTGAAAGATAATTTGAACGTTTCTTCTATGGTAGTTGTCGTAGCCAATTTCTTTAATGTTTTCGCCATTGAAAAGAATTTGACCTTTTTTTGGCTCATCTAGTCCAGCAAGAAGTATTAACAAAGTTGTTTTTCCAGAACCCGATTCACCTACTATTGAATAAAACTTACCTTTTTCAAAACCATAATTAAGATTGTTGAATATGGTTCTTGTGTTTTGTCCATCTTGATAATAATAATCAAGATTATTTATTTGAAGTATTTTATTCATCTATCATGACCTCTCTTACTTTAATGGTAAATATAGACAATACACTGATGATTGTGCTTAAGATAATGGTAATGATTTCAATACCTGAAATCTTTAGTATTTGTATATTATCAATATTTATTCTTAGGTTATTAATGGTGTTTATGCCGTCAGTATAATCTAATATTTTGTCTTCAACGTTAAAATTGCTTATGAAATCCATATTCTCAAATATGGCAACAAGATACTTGCTGATAAGAAGGGATACTACTACCGCAAATATCAAGGCAATTATAGATATTATTAAATACTGAAGAATAAGTTCTAACATTATTGATGTTTTGCTTTGTCCAAGAGACGAGAGCAAGCCAATTTCTTTTCTTCTTCTATTTAAATCCAAATTAATTATTAAGATATATAAAAATATTGTAGCGATTAAGGCGAATTTAAATAAGAAACTAGTATTATATGATATGGCTTCTATATGTCCCGCAAAACTATAATATGTGTCAAGAGAAGTCTCGTAATCGATGCTTTTTCCTTGTATCGTGTTTAAATCTTGCATGTAGTTGATAAACTTTTCCATGTCTTTAAAATCAGAAAGGGTTGCTATAACAGGCATAAAAAGATAATATGCCTCATCTTTATCTACTTGTTTGGCTTCCATAAGCATTTCAAGAAATAACTTTTCTGGTATTATGGCACCGTGACTAAAACTTGTACCTTTAGGCGTATAGTGGATATCATCGTTTAGGATGCCAATTACTTTTAAATCATATGTTTTATGTATTTCAATATTTTCGTTGTTAGTCTCCATTATTGAATAGGAAATATAATCACCAACATTTACTTTTTTTATTTTGCCATCGACATATTGATAAGTGTTAGGTGTAATCACACATACCAAACTTCCTTTTTCAAGTTCGCGGTCATTGAATGTTCTTCCTTTTTTGATTTTTGAGTAGTTTACTATAATTTCTTCACCTTCTTGATATGTATAATAATTGTATTTATAGTGAATAATCGAGAAGTCACTATTTTGACAACTATATAATGGAAAAGGTGAATAATAATCTAATCTTCCTTTTTTGTATTCATCAAATGCTGATATCTCAAAGATATTAAAATAATCACCGTTTGTGTTTGCTTCTTTAACTTCTGAAGGATTAGAGTTGAAAGTAAGACCATATACATCACTGTAGGCTTTAATAAGCTTTCCGTTCATTCTTAGATTTATATCAATATATTTTGGATTAAATTCGTTTTTTATATTGGTTAAATCAGAATAATATTCTTCTGTTGCTTTTTGTACTGTATTTATATCAAAATCTAATCTTCCAAGAGTGAGATTGTTGTTTAGAGCAACTAGAGAATTTACATTTTTGGTAAAACCACTTTTAACTTGATTACCAATATTTTTAAAAAAATAGCTTGTAAATAATAAACAAGAAATAACAAACATCACCACTATAAGCAGTGATGTTTGTCTAATTCTATGTATTATTGAATTTAGAATTCTAGTAATCATGGCAAGTAGAAGACATATCGATGACTAACATATTTAACTGTACCATTAATCGTTTCTTTAACTCTTGATGTAACGACAATTGAAGCTGAATTTCCAGAGTATGAAACGTAATTTGCCGTATGTACTACTCTAGCATTATGACTACCGTCTTGAGGTCCATGATTATCATTTACTCCAGATGTGCAACTTGTTACATTAACATCTCTTGCAAATCGTTGTCCTTGACCATTTACTCCATAATAGTATGTTCCTGACACAGAAAATTGTACCTCATATCCATTTACCCCATCAGAATAAGCGGAAAATCTATTGCCATTTTTACTAAAAGGCTTTGTTAAGCCTGTCGGCATTATTTGGTAATTTCCTTCTTCCGCAAAAAGAGTTTTTGCTGGAATGACCATTGAAATTGTGAGCACTAATAAACTTGTACATAAGATCTTGAAAAGTTTCATTCTTTTTTCCTCCTTTGAAACTTATAGTTATGTTGCAACATTTACTATTTATGCTTTTATTATAAAATTAGCATCTATACTTGTAAACGATTATGACTGCAAACTCTTTTCTTCAAAGATAGGAGCACTCTAATGAGTAATTAAGGACTTCCATCTTTACAAGGATGTTAAAATATAAAAGGTAAAGAAAGAAGGTTTTATATTTATGATAAATGTTTATATTATTTCAGGCTTTTTGGGTGCTGGTAAGACTACTTTCATTCAAAAGTTATTAACAGAGAAGAAGTTTTCTAAGGTAATGTTACTAGAGAATGAGTTTGGTGAAGTTGGTGTTGATGGAGCTTTCTTCGATAGTGCATTGAATGTAAAAGAGATTAATAATGGTTGTATCTGCTGTTCTTTAAGAGGTGACTTTGAAACAGCTCTTGAAGAGATTGAAGATATGGATGTAACTGATTTGATTATTGAACCATCTGGTGTTGGCAAGTTATCTGATATTTTAAATGTAGTAAAAGAAGATGAGGATTTTAGAGTAGTTTCTCATGTATGTGTAGTAGATGTTAAGACTTGTAAGAAGTATCATAAGAATTTCAAGGAATACTTTGATGATCAGGTTAAGGCTGCTAATGCGATTATCTTGTCTCATGTTGATGTAGCTGATGATAAGGTAGATAGCGCAAAGGAAATCATTCATGAGATTAATGATGATGTGATTATTATTGATAAGCCAATTGAGTCTTATTCTATTGAAGAATTGATGGATTTGATTGTGGCAGGTCATGAGGAAGAATGTGAGTGTGAATGTCATCATGATCATGAGCACGACCATGAATGTTGTTGTGGTCATCACCACCATGATCACGATCACGACCATGAACATCACCACCATCATGATGATGACGATGAGGATGAAGTATTTAAGAATCAAATCATTAGAACTGATTATGTATTTACTAAGGAAGAACTTGAGAGTATCTTGAGTGATGTTGATGAAGATATTATTCGTATCAAGGGTTATGTTAATTCAAATGAGGGTACTTTGTATCTAAATTATGTTTTAAATGAATATCATATTTACTTAGGTGAAAAGAGGAATGATTCTTTAGTTTCTATTATTGGTACCAAGATTGATAGAAATAAATATAAAGAGGTTTT
Organism: uncultured Erysipelotrichaceae bacterium; assembly: GCA_934692455.1. Lineage (GTDB taxonomy): Bacteria > Bacillota_I > Bacilli_A > Erysipelotrichales > Erysipelotrichaceae > Colivicinus. The sequence goes on along the minus strand of CAKUTY010000005.1, from coordinate 4,247 downwards.
CCATGGATAGACCTATATATATGGTTACGGGTTTTCTTGATTCTGGTAAGACTACTGCAATTAAGAGAACTTTGTCAGATCCACGTTTTACAGAAGGAGAATCTACTTTGATCATTTCTTTTGAAGAGGGTGATGAGGAATATGATAAGGAGTTTTTAGAGAAGACTCATAGTGATGTTGTTTATTTGGATTATAAGGATTTTGATGATAATAAGTTGTTAGAACTTGATGATATTTATAATCCAGATCGTTTCTTTATTGAGTTTAATGGTATGGATGATGATGCGACTTTGATTAATATGGATTTGCCTTTGGGTATGGAGTTTGCACAACTTATTTGTACTATTGATGCGTCTAAGTTTAAGTTACAGGTTACTAATATGCCTCAGTTCTTATTTAATCATGTTAATGCGTGTGAGATTATCGTGTTAAATCGTTATGAGGGTGCTGATTTTAGATATTTAAGAAATAATATCAAGAGCATGAATCAATATTGTGCTATTGGTTTAGAAGATGAAAATGGCAATATGTATGAGATGCCTAAGGATGATTTGTTTAATAGAGATAATCTAGATATTAGTGATACTGATTATGGTCTATTCTATATGGATGCGATCGATAATTATGAGAAGTATAATGGTGCTCCTATTAAGTTCAATGGTTTCTATTTTGAGGGAGATAAGAAGACCAAGGTATTTGGCAGATTCGCGATGGTATGTTGTGCAAACGATGTACAACGTCTAGCGATGATGGTGACTGATCTTGATGGAGAATATATTGAAGGTCACTATTATCATGTAGAGGGTATCTTTAGGGTTAGAAATGAAAAAGGCGGTGTTCGTATCTATATTGAGGGTAAGAGTGCTGGTGAAATTGATAAGCCTAAGGATGAGTATGTGAATTTTAACTAATGACTTTAGTAGGCTTATTTATAGAGGGTTTATTATCTTTCTTGTCACCTTGTGTGTTGCCTATGATTCCCTTGTATATGTCATATTTGGCAACGGATAAGAAGGATAATAAATTAGAAGTATTCTTAAATTCATTATGTTTTGTCTTGGGACTTAGTTTAATCTTTTTTATTCTGGCTTTAGCAGTTGATACGATTAAGCCTTTCTTAGATAAATATAGTGATATGGTGTCTTTGATTAGTGGTATTTTAATTATCTTGTTTGGCTTAAAGGAAGTAGGTGTTCTTAAGATTCAACTTCCAGGTTTCAACAAAGCCCTAGATTTTGATACCTCTAATATGAACTATTTTAAGGCGTTCCTATTAGGATTTGTCTTTTCCCTTGTAATGTCACCATGTATAGGCCCAATGTTGTCTAGTGCCATTTTAATTGGCGCTAACAGCGCTTCTGGTTTCCTATATGTGATGGTATATGCCTTAGGGCTATTGATTCCTTTCTTTATTACAGGCTTATTCACAAGTAAGGTTGTTACTTATCTTAAGAGTAAGAAACATGTATTAAAGTATGTGAGTATTGTGGCAGGTGTTATTCTTATTATTTATGGTTCATATAGTTTTATGAATGGCTATAAGAATTTGAATAAAATAAGTAATAATAATACAACTACTGTTGAAGATAAAAATGTACTACCAAGTGGTGATTTCTTTGATCAAGATGGTAATGTGATTAACTTTAGTGATTATAAGGATAAGTATGTTACTTTAAATTTCATTGCGACATGGTGTCATTATTGTATAAAGGAGATTCCTGATTACCAAGCTTTTGCGAAAGAGAATGATGATGTAAAGAGTTTCTATGTAATGTCATCAAATACTTCTGGGGCAAGTGAGGATCAAATTAAAGAGTTTATTAAGGAACAGGGTATTGAGTTACAAGTAATTATTGATAATGATGATACTTTATATAGTTTGTTCCGTCCATCTGGTTATCCTACTATGTTTGTAGCGGGAAAGGATAATAAGATACTTGGTTATGTGTCTGGTGCTTATGATAAGGATGGTTTGAATTCATTACTTAATAAGGTTAAAGAACAAGAAAATTAACTCAAGGTAAAACTTGAGTTTTTTTGTGAGAACATGATATTAACAATCACCAAATAATATTTTATCAAAATAATGGTAAGGAATAAAAGACTATATATTTGTGAAAAAATAATTTAGTATAAAAATATAAAAAGAAAGGCAATAGTTAAAGGGAATTTTATGGTGATTATCTTATATTAGTTTTAGCCCTCAATCTGGTAGCTTGTGGGGAATGAATTTTTAAAGGTAAATACGTGATGCGCTATTTTATTGAAAATGATGTTTTTATTAAAGATAGACATATATTATGTGTTTATGGTCTATTCTAAAATTTTTGATTAATAATTATTATACTTAAGAAGGGAAAAGATATATGAATAAAATATTAAAAAAATGTATGATTTTTTTAACAGTAAGTTGTTTGGTTTTGAATCCTTTGCTTGTTTTTGCAAATGAATCTGGCGAAGATACAATTACACCAATAGGGGCTGTATATGTATGTACTGGTAGTAGTACAAATAAAACTTTAAAATCATCAAACAATCAAGAAGTTTACAAAACATTTGCAACATTTAGTCAGCCACTTGATTCTGTAACTATAGAAGAAGAACATGTGTTTACGGTTTCAAATGCTAATACATTCAATTTGATTCCGGAATTATGGACATATTCATATCAAGAGACTTATTCATCTAGTGGTTCTCTAGCACAAACAGTAACTAATAGAACCGGTAGGTTGGCCGAATTTGTAGGGTTTGCAGTTTATGATTTATATAAAGTAAAAAAATTAGTAGAAACTGCACCTGGTTCAGGTTACTGCACTTTAATTGAAGGGGAATATAAGGTGTATAAAGGTACTGCATATGGTTATAGATAGGAAATTAAATGAATAAGAAATACAAATTACTAATTGTGTTTATTACAGTTTTTCTAGCTCTTTTATATATTTTAATGTTTCATAAGTGGAATGTAAAGGTGTCAATACAAGGAATAGAGAATGGTTTTGTAGATATTGATGTTGAATATGTTGGCGGTCTATATACATGTGAATTGTCTAATGAAAAGAAAACGTATGTTAATGGTGATGAACTAGAAATATCATGTACAAGCAATCTATTTTCGTCTGTTAATAAACAAATAGAATATGAGATAAGCGGTTTATATACAAACGACGATGACTTAGATGTTCTATTTAATCAATGGGAAAATAGAGAGGTAAAGTATGGTGATACCATAAAGAAAGATGATGTTGTTGCGGTGTTTAAGAAAATCGATGATAATCATACTTCTTATTATTATTGTATTGTAATGGGACCTAAGGAGTTTGTTGGTTACTTTGATAGAGGCATTGTATATGATGAAGTGAATAGACAATATGTGCAATTTCTTGATAAAGAATTCAAAGAGGGCACATTTCAGCCTACTGTCATACATATCCATGATATATTTGTGACTTTGGCTTCCTATCAAAATGAATTAGATTATACTTGTATCTATGTCCGTGATGATTTTAAAAGTTTGATTAAATAAGAAAAGGTTCACTAGTAGTGAACCTTTAATATAGTTAATTAATCAATTAGTAATTATTTAACGATTTCAGTAACGTTACCAGAACCTACTGTTCTACCGCCTTCTCTGATTGAGAACTTAGTACCGTTTTCAATAGCGATTGGAGCGATTAGTTCAACAGTCATTAATACGTTATCACCAGGCATTACCATTTCCATTGGTTCGCCACTGTTGTCCTTGATTTCTTCAACAACACCAGTAACGTCAGTAGTACGGAAATAGAATTGTGGACGGTAGTTTACTACGAATGGAGTATGACGACCACCTTCTTCTTTAGTTAATACGTATACTTGAGCCTTGAACTTTGTATGAGGAGTAACTGTACCAGGCTTAGCTAATACTTGTCCTCTTTCGATTTCATCTCTGTTTACACCACGAAGTAATGCACCGATGTTATCGCCTGCTTCAGCTAAGTCTAATTGCTTTCTGAACATTTCAAGACCAGTGATAACTGTCTTTCTTGTAGGCTTGATACCAACGATTTCAACTTCATCGTTTAAGTGAGCAACACCACGTTCTACTCTACCTGTAGCAACTGTACCACGACCAGTGATTGTGAATACGTCTTCTACAGACATTAAGAATGGCTTATCCATTTCTCTTGCTGGTGAAGGGATGTATTCATCTACAGCATCCATTAATTCATCAATCTTAGCTTCATAAGCTGGATCGCCTTCAAGAGCCT
>CAKUTY010000004.1 GCA_934692455.1 uncultured Erysipelotrichaceae bacterium | reverse complement strand
ACTTCCTGATCCTGTTGGGTTGTAGGTGAATTTAACACCTTCATTGTTGGCAATAAATGATTCACCTAGGGCGCAGATAACCTTTTCCATTGATGTAGAACCGTCGGTAGAAACAGATTCGAGCCCAGATTCGAGCCCAGATTCGAGCCCGGATTCGAGCCCACTACAAGCAACCAAGCTCATCATTACAAGTAATGCTAAGCATAATTTAATAATTTTTTTCATTTCTTTATCCTCCATAGGTTTCCCTACAGTTATTACTTTAAAACTGTCATGTAAAAAGTTAATTACAAGTACTGTAAAGATATAGTAAAAAAATTATTTATTTTAATTAGATTATTCTAAAATAGAAATATGTTCAAAATTGAAGGAGAAGTTATACACGGATTAGGTAATGGCAAGAAAGTAGGCATGCCAACTGCTAATCTAGATATTAATGATTTAAGTGAAGATATCGAATTCGGTGTCTACGCCTGTTATGTTTATATAAATGATGAAAGATACTTAGGCGTTTGTAATGTAGGAAGTAGACCGACGGTAGATAATTCTAAGACGGTAGAAGTTAATATTATTGACTTTGATAGAGATATTTATGGTTTGACTATTACTATTGAATTAGTGGAACTATTAAGGGGTATCCATAAGTTTAATTCATTAGATGAGGTTAAGGCACAAGTTGATAAAGATATATTACGTACAAAGGAGATTTTAAAATGAATGAGGAAAAACTATTAAAGGCTATCGAGAATGATGCAAGATTTGATTTAAATGATTTAGCTAAGGAATTAGATACTGATGTAGAAACTTTAAGAGCGACTATTAAGGATTTAGAAAAAAGAAAGGTAATTTGTGGTTATCATACAATTATCAATTATGATAAGACCAATGGTGAAGAGGTTACTGCTGTAATTGAAGTAGGTTGTACTCCTAGAAGAGAATCTGGTTATGATGATATTGCCAAAGAAATATATTCTTTTGATGAAGTGTCTACTATGTATCTTATGTCTGGCAAGTCTGAGTTTATCGTTATTATTAACGGTAAGACAATGAAGGAAGTGGCTAGCTTTGTGGCTCATCACTTATCACCTATCGATGGTGTAACTAGAACTGAGACTTATTTCATCTTATCTAAGTATAAGGTTGAGGGTGTTGTCCTTGATGGCGAAGCTAAAAAAGATGATCGTTTGATGGTAACACTATGAACCAATTTATAAATAATAAAGTAAGATCGATTCCAGCTAGTTCGATTGGTGAGCTACAGGAATTATGTGCTAGTCAAAAGGGTATCATTCCTTTGTCTATTGGTGAACCAGATTTTGATACACCTTGGCATATTAGAGAAGAGGCTATTTATGCCCTTAAGAATAATAAGACTCACTATACTGTTTCTAGTGGTTTGTTGACATTAAGAGAAGAAATTTCTAATTATTTAAATAGAAGATTTGAACTTGAATATAGTAGCGATGAAATTGTCGTAACATTGGGTGCTAGTGAGGCTGTTGATATCGCCTTTAGATGTATTCTAAATGATGGGGATGAGGTAATTATCTTAAAGCCCGCTTATGTTGCCTATGAACCTTTGGTTACTATGAGTGGTGGCGTGGTTAAGTGTGTTGAATTAAAGGAAGAGAACGATTTTAAATTAACACCGGAAGATCTTTTAAACGCCATTACACCTAAGACTAAGGTTCTTCTTATGAATTTCCCTAGTAACCCTACTGGTGGTGTTATGACAAAGGAAGATTTGGATAAGATTGTTCCTATTATCAAGGAAAATAATATTATGGTTTTTTCTGATGAGATTTATGCAGAACTATGTTATGATGAGAAACATTATTCAATTGCCTCTTATCCTGAAATAAGAGATCAAGTCTTATTAATATCAGGTTTCTCTAAGGCTTTCGCGATGACTGGTTGGCGTTTGGGCTATATGTGTGGCAATAAGGAAATCATTGATTGTATCAAGAGCATCCGTGATTATTCGATCATGGGACCTACAACTTTTGTCCAATATGGTGGTATTGAGGCAATTAGGGGCAGTGATAAAGATATCGAAAGAATGAAACTTGAGTTTGAAAGAAGAAGGAACTATGTTGTAGCTAGACTTAATGAAATGGGTCTTAAGTGTGCTAAACCAAAGGGTGCCTTCTATTGTTTCCCTAATGTTTCTTCTACTGGTTTAAATGGACATGATTTCTCTATCAGATTGATTAAAGAGAAACAAGTTGCGGTAGTACCTGGTACAGCATTTGGTGAAAATAGTGTCTATAATATTCGTATTTCTTATGCTTCTAGGCTTGAAGATCTTAAGGAAGCACTTAATAGAATTGAAGAGTTCGTTAACAACTTAAAAAGATAGCAAATGCTATCTTTTCTAATGTTTAACGGGCGGGAATAGCTACTAAATATAATTTACGGGTAATTGTCTACTACTAGTTTAAATATGCAAGCAACTAGGTATTAAAGGGATAATCAATATAGACACTTATATTTACAGGCACTAAATTTATAGGGTGTACTTATGCGCCTGGCTATTCCCTGAATATAGAATATACTATTTTTTGAATATTGTATATGAAATTTGTGTGAAATTTTTGAAAAATTCCTAAAATAACATAATTACACATAATTTATATATTATAATTAAAGAACAGGCCGACATAGTATAGTGGTAATACGCATCCATGGTAAGGATGAATCCCGTGTCCGATTCACGGTGTCGGCACCATTAGAACTAACGGGAACATCCTTACCATGGATGTTTTTTTAATAAATATAAAAGAAACTAAGCATTCTAGTTAAAGAACACCTAGTTTCAGTTGATTGGGAGTATTCTCCTCCATCGCACCGTGGACTGTTATATGCTAAAGAGCATAAACTTCTTGCTTCATAGATTTGGTAATCTCCACAAGCTTATAAGATTGGCGAATCCATAGCCTACTTTGTACAATTATTTGCCTTGGTTTTCGGCTTGTACATCTATATATTAGCTCATTAATGGTATTAATTATTCCCATATTATTACCAAGTTTTTGCCATTGTCCACGTGGAAAAGTGGATAAGTGGCCACAAAAAAACTCAAGTTTTACCTTGAGTTTTTAAGTTTAATTATTCACCCTTTTCTAGAGCTAATGTTCTAGTAGTTAAATCACAAACTTCTGTTGGACCATAGTATTGAATAGCACCTGGATAAGTATAAGCAGTTTCCTTAGCCCAAGCATCTCTATGTGCTTCGAAGTACTTGAATGGTTTGCCTTCAAGTTCAACTAGAGCCTTCTTAATAACAGGCTTATCTTCACCGTGTCTTCTTTCCATGTTCATCATCTTAGTGATAGGCATACCACCAGCTACCCATTCTTCAGCAGGTTTAGATAAGTTAGAAACCTTTGATAAGTAACCGTTATATCCGTATTGGATTAACATGAATGCGTTATAACCTAAAGAATAGCAGTAGTCGGCATCGAAGTTAGAAGGGAATGCACATCTACCTTCATAACCGAAGAAGTGATGAAGAGGACTGTACTTACCCTTGTAAGTTCCAGCAGCCTTTCTTTCATCTAATTTAGCCTTAACAAGAGCTGAGAATAACTTTTCAGATTCAATTAATGAAACTTGAACGTTACCATGTGGATCTCTTTCTAAGAATAATTGTTGTTGGATGTTTTCAGGAAGAATCTTAAATACATTCATTGCATCAGCACTTAGACCATTTTCAATGAAAGCATACTTTTCTTTCCAAGAATTTAAAGCGTTGAAAGCTTCAGCCTTTTCACCAGCAAGTAATTCATTGATTTCCTTGATTAATGCAGAGAATTCAGGAACAAATTCAACAACACCTTCAGGGATAATAACAACACCGAAATTCATACCATTGTTAGCACGAACATTTACAGAATCTGCAATATAGTCAGCGATTGAAGATAAAGACATCTTCTTAGCAGCAACTTCTTCAGAAATTAAACAAACGTTAGGTTGAGTTTCTAAAGCACATTCAAGAGCTACATGAGATGCACTTCTACCCATAACCTTAATGAAATGCCAGTACTTCTTAGCACTATTAGCATCTCTTTCGATATTACCAATTAATTCAGAATAAGTCTTAGTAGCAGTATCGAAACCGAAAGAACATTCGATATCTTCGTTCTTTAAGTCACCATCGATAGTCTTTGGACAACCGATAACTTGAACACCTGTTTCATGAGCTGCAAAGTATTCAGCTAAAACAGCAGCATTAGTGTTTGAATCATCACCACCGATAATAACGATAGCAGTGATACCGTGTTTCTTACAAACTTCAGCAGCAACCTTGAATTGTTCCTCAGTTTCCAACTTAGTTCTACCAGAACCAATGATATCGAAACCACCAGTGTTTCTGAATTGGTTGATGTATTCATCATCAAATACTAAATAATCGTCATCAATTAAGCCGCTTGGACCATTCTTGAAACCATATAATTCATTTTCAGCATTAGTAGCCTTTAAAGCATCATATAAACCACAAACAACATTGTGACCACCAGGTGCTTGACCACCTGATAAGATAACACCTACAACTTGTTTCTTAGCAACACTAGTATTAGCACCCTTTTCGAAAGTGATTTCCTTCTTACCATAAGTATTAGGGAATAAAGTCTTAATCTTTTCTTGGTCAGCTACTGAACAAGTTTCTTCTCCCTCTTTTACACAAATTTCATTGATACCATGTCTTAACATACCTGGTAACTTTGGACTATATTCTAGTCTAAATTTTTGAAGTGGTGAAATATTCATCTTTTCTTTTTCTCCTTTAAATACCTAACTATTTTATCATTCATTAGAGTTTAATGAACAACATCCTATCTTTCTTATTAATATCCTTAAATACTTCTACATATGCATCCTTGAAATATTCATGAGCCAAAGCTGTTAATCTTTCTCTTTGGTCATAGCCAATCTCGAAGAACATCATACCGTTTTCTTTCATTATCTTAGAAGCATTCTCAAATATAATGCGATAGAATCTTAAACCATCCTCACCACCAAACAAGGCTACATGAGGTTCATAATCCTTAACACTTGGATCTAATATTTCATCTTGTTTAATATATGGCGGGTTAGAAACTAAGATATCTAACTTAATATTGTTTTCAATATATGGATCTAACATAGAACCTTGTAAGAATCTGATATCAGCATCATTATTCTTAGCATTTAGTTTAGCTACCTCTAATGCTTCAAAAGAAATATCACTAGCACAAACATTTAGATTATCTTCTTCCTTCTTTAGCGCAATCGCAATAGCACCACTACCAGTACCAACATCAGCTAAATCTATTTTTTGACCCTTATAATATTCATCATATTTAGATAAGATAAGACCTACTAATTCTTCAGTTTCAAAACGAGGAATTAAAACATTTTGATTAACAGTCATCTTATATCCATAGAAGTATGAATAACCCAGTACATAGTTTAAGGGTTCGTTTAAGCATAACTTTTCAACACCCTTAATAAATAGTTCTTTAACTTCCTTATCGACCTCAAGATCTTTATCCATATAAAGATCAATTCCCTTGTCATTACACAATTCAAAAAGAAAAGCCCTTAATGTTTCCTTATCATTAAAGACTTTCTTATATTCGTTTAATAAATCATTATAACTGCTCATTTAAAAGCTTTTCCTGTTCTTCATTCTTGATAAGCGCATTAACAATATCATCAAGCTTGCCTTCCATGATTCTGTCTAATTGGTTAATAGTCAAACCAATTCTATGATCAGTAACTCTATTTTGTGGATAGTTATAAGTTCTAATCTTTTCACTACGATCACCAGTACCAATCTTACTCTTACGAGCCTCACCAGCTTCCTTCTCTTTTTGTTCCTTATAGAAGTTATAAACACGAGCTTTAATAATTCTTAAAGCTGTTTCCTTATTAGCTAATTGGTTACGACCATCTTGACAGTTAACCGTAATACCAGTTGGAGTATGTACAATTCTAACAGCACTATCAGTCTTATTAATATGTTGACCACCAGCACCACTTGCGCGGTGTGTTTCGATTTCTAAATCACTATCTGGTATTTCAACGTCTTCATCTTCTACATCAGGCAACACGAAAACAGTTGCAGTTGATGTGTGAACTCTACCTTGTGTTTCAGTCTTAGGAACTCTTTGTACACGGTGAGCACCTGATTCAAATTTAAAGTGTCTATATGCATCTTGTCCTTTAACTGAAAAGCTAATTAAGGCATAACCACCAGCTTCAGACTCACTAACTTCCATCACTTCAGTCTTGAAGCCCATGTTAGCAGCATAGTAGTTGTACATTCTATATAAATCACCCGCAAAAATATTACCTTCATCGCCTCCAGCAGCGCCTCTGATTTCAACTAGACAATCATAAGCGTCTTCTGGGTCTCTTGGAAGTAATAATTCATCAATATGAGCATTTAATTTTTCTAATTTTTCAGATGCCTCATCATATTCCATTTGAGCCATTTCTTTAAGCTCAGGATCGCTATCATTTAGCATTTCCTTAGCACCTTCAATATCACTATTTAATTTCTTATATTCTTGATAAGCATCATAAGCACCCTTTAGAGTTGCTTGTTCCTTAGAAAGCTTAGTAAAAGCTTTGACGTTAGAAACTACATCATCCTTAAGCATTTCTTCGCCAATTTCTAAATAACGCTTCTCAATACTATCAAGTTTTACTATTTTAGCATCCATTAATATACCTCTGGCTCGGGTTTACCGACAACCTCATGACATTTACGGCATCTTGCTTCATAACTCTCAGAAGCACCAACAAGTACGATTGGATCTTTATACTTAGCTGGTTTACCATTAATAATTCTTTGAGTTCTTGTAGCAGGAGCACCACACTTATTACACACAGCTGTAAGCTTAGTTACAAATTCAGCTTCAGCCATCAACTTAGGCATAGGACCAAAAGGTTCACCTCTGAAGTCTGTATCAAGACCTGCAACCATTACTCTAATACCACGATTAGCTAATACGTTACATACATCAGTTATACGTTCATCAAAGAATTGCACCTCATCAATCGCAACTACTTCTGTATCTTCTTTTGTAAGTTCTAAGATTTCTTGAGACTTAGATACTACAATACTTTCTACATTAGAACCTGCATGAGAAACAACTTTTGTGTTTGAATAACGATTATCAATAACCGGCTTAAAAACCTGGATTTTCTTATTGGCAAATTCCAATACTTTAACCCTTCTAATTAATTCCTCTGTTTTACCTGCGAACATACAGCCAGAGATAGTTTCTAACCAACCATCGGCATATCTTTGATACATATTGATAAACTCCTTTACCTTCCTATATTATGCCACAAAAAAGTAAGGTTTTAACCTTACTATTTTGTACCGTATTTCTTATTGAACTTTTCAATTCTACCAGCAGCTGCTGTAAATCTTTGTCTACCTGTATAGAATGGATGACACTTTGAACAAGTATCTACCTTGATTGTGTCGCCCTTAACAGTTGAGCTTGATTCGAATTCAGCACCACAGCCTGCACAAATTACCTTAACCTTATGGTAATCTGGATGAATACCTTCTCTCATTTTAATCCTCCTCCACGCCTAAGGCCTTGTAGACCTTAAGAAAGTTCGCTTATACATGATATCACGATTATTCCCTAATTCAAAGGGTTTTTAGTCGCATCATAGCCAAAATACTTATTAGATAATTCAGCTAGGCTACCATCTTCTCTTAATTCTTCAATAATCTTATTAACTTCTTCGATTAAAGTCTTGCTGTAATCACCCTTACAAGAAGCTATAACTGTCTTTTCAGGCTCTGTTTCATCTACAATCTTAATGCCGGCCTTATCACCTTTTTCTCTAATATAATCATTAAATACTGATAAAGAATTGATTGTACAATCCGCATCACCTCTTTGTAGTAATTGAATAGTATCCGCAAAAGTAGTTATATACTTTGTAGTTGCACCATATTCTTCGCCCATTTGAGCATAACTAGAACCAGGTGAATTAGTATTAATCTTGCCCTTAATATCTTCAAATGACTTAATATCGTTGTTATCTTCTAAGACAATTAGAACTGTTTGATCATATAGATAAGGTGTTGAGAAATTAAAAGCTGCTGCTCTTTCTTCAGAATAAGTAATACCATTGATACCTAAGTCAAAAGAACCTGATTGAACACCAGCCAAGATTGAATCCCAGTCTGTTTCCTTATATTCAACTTTAACGCCTAACTTATCCGCAATGATCTTACCAAGTTCTACGTCAAAACCAACTAATTCATTAGTTTCTTCATCATGATAAGTATATGGAGACCAGTCACCCTCAGTTGCTACAACTAGAGTTCCTCTTTCCTTAATAGTAGCTAATAAATCTTTCTTCTCCTCTTCTTCTTGTTTACCACAAGCGGTTAAGCTTAATAGTAAAGCTAATAACACAATAATCTTCTTCATTTAAAATTCTCCTTCCACATTATTTATAAAACGTTTAATACGCTCGTTCTTTTGATTATTAAAGAATGAATCGGTATCACTATCACAAATCACTTCACCCTCATCTAAGAAAATAATACGATTAGATACATTACGGGCAAAGGCCATTTCATGAGTTACCACTACCATCGTTACTTTTTCCTTAGCCAAGTCTTTCATAACCCCTAGTACTTCATTAGTTAATTCAGGATCTAGAGAACTTGTAGGTTCATCAAAGTAAATAACCTCTGGTTTATATGCAAGGGCTCTGGCAATAGATACACGTTGTTGTTGGCCACCTGATAAAGAGATTGGATAATAATCAAGCTTATCACCTAAACCAACTTTCTCTAAGGCATTAACAGCTATTTCTCTTGCCTTTGTCTTATCCATTTTTCTAACAGTAACCAAACCTTCCATAACATTTTCTAAAGCTGTTTTATTTAAGAAAAGGTTATAGTTTTGAAACACAAAACCTGTTTTCATACGTAAAGCTGCTATATCACTTTTCTTCATATTAGCTAAGTCATATTCCTTGCCATCGAAAACCAAAGTACCCTTATCAGAATTAGTTAGAAAATTGATACAACGTAAGATGGTTGTCTTGCCACCACCAGAAGATCCAAGTATGGCAATCACATCACCATCATTTATCTTAAAGTTAATTCCTTTTAAGACTTCATTATCACCAAAGGACTTATGTAAATCTTTTACTTCAATCATCTAACACCTCCGTAGAAGTTTAAACGCTTCTCAATTTTCTTTTGTGCAATAGATATAACTGAACAAAACAACAAGTAAATAATAGCTGCTTCTAGATATAGGATAAATGGTTCAAATACTCTACCATTAACTATTTGAGCCTGTCTAAACATTTCAACTACTGTAATTGTTGAAGCCATTGATGAATCTTTAATTAACGCAATAAAGGAATTCATTAAAGATGGGAAGGCTGTACGTAAAGCTTGAGGGAGTATGATTCTCATCATAATTTGTAGATAATTCATACCTACACAATACCCCGCCTCCATTTGACCACTTGGTACTGCTTCTAGTGATGCCCTCATAGTTTCTGACATATAAGCACCCTCGTTTAGTCCTAGTACTAAAATAGCACATACAATTGGATCTAGTTTTATACCTAAAGATGGCAAGCCATAGAAGAAAATATATAGTTGTACAAGTAGCGGTGTGCCTCTAACTATCCATACATAGAATCTAGATAGTTGTGTTAATACCTTTATATGAGCGAATTGAATAAAGGCTACAAGTACTGATATTAAAAAAGCTAAGATAAAAGAAGCTAGGGAAACAGGTATGGTTACTTTTAGTCCTAGTTCTAGTATTTTAGGAAAAGAATTGATAATAATATTTATTAAACGTTCATCCATTTTTAATTCCTACCTTTTATATAGGCAATTCAAATTATATTTTCTATATCCTACCTTGTCAATAGGAATTAAATAACCTAAAATTAGAGTATGTTAATATCAACAAAAGGAACTAACGCTATTAGAGCTTTAGTAGATATCGCTAAACATCAAGACGAATGTGAATACATCCCGCTTTCTGCCATCGCCACAAGATTAAATGTTTCTAGAAAATATTTAGAATGCATCATGTGTTTATTGGCAAAGAATAAGATGGTTTGTGTATGTAAGGGCAAGTTTGGCGGTTATCGTTTATGTAAAAGTCCGGAAGAATATTCATTATTCGATATTTTAATTATTACCGAAGAAGAATTTAAGACAAGTCCTTGTCATTGTGTTGATAAGAATGGTCAATGTAAAGAAAAAAGCTCATGTAGCGTATTAAGCACCTACAATGAGCTTCATGAATTAATTTGTGATTATCTTAAAAATAAGACACTTAAAGACTTGCTTTAGAAGACAAAATTACCGTCTTTGAAGACAACAACTTCTTGTCCATCATATGTTTCACCAATAATAGACATATCCTTACTACCAAACATAAAGTCAACATGGTTAAGTGAATCATTGCCACCTAATTTTAGTAGTTCTTCACTACTAATTTTTTCACCATCTTTAACAGTAGTTGGATAACATGCACCAAGTGCTAAGTGACATGATGCATTTTCGTCAAATAATGTGTCATAGAATAAGATGCCGCTATTTGAGATAGGACTATCATAAGAAATCAAAGCTACTTCGCCTAGTGACTTGGAGCCTTCATCAGTATCTAAGATAGTCTTTAATACATCTTCATTATCTTCAGCTTTATAATCTACAACCTTACCATCTTTGAATGTTAATTCAAAAAAAGAGATTAATTTGCCACCATATGATAAAGGTTTAGTAGAACATACTCTACCATCGATGTGGTAACAATCAGGCATTGTGAATACTTCTTCAGTTGGAATATTAGCGTTAAATGGTACCTTATACATACCACTAGCTACTTCTTCACCACCTTGCCAGATATGATTTTTAATTAAGCCAACTGTTAAATCAGTACCTAAGCTGTTCTTAAAATGTAATGACTTAAAGTTATATTCATTTAATAATGCACAGTGTTTTGCCAACTCATCGTCATGTTTCTTCCAGTTATTAACTGTTTCACCTACTTTAACACGAGATGTCATTAAAATAGCTTCCCACAATGCATTCAAAGCTTCTTCATCACTTAATTCAGGGAATACCTTTTTAGCCCAATTAAGCTCAGGATAAGCTACAATTGTCCATTGTCCTACTGAATTCATGAAGTAGTATTGATAGTCGGCTAAAGCCTTCATACGAGCCATTCTAGAGGCCTTGATTTTTTCTTGATCTAAGCCTTTTAAAAGGTCTGGATCGCTACCAATAATAGCGATACGACAGTATCCTTCTTCAATTAAACTTGCTGTTTTTTCAACTTGCCACTTAGGGAATTTTTCTAAGTTTTCTAAAGACATATAAGTGTAGTCTAATAAGCTTTTAGCGTCATCATAATAGTCAAAAGAAACCTTAGCAGCACCACATTTATAGGCTACTTCAGCACATTTTCTAGCCAACTTATAAGCTTCAACAGGAGCACTGATTACTACTGTTTGGCCTTCTTGTACATTAACACCAGTTTTTACTGCCAAAGCAGCATATTCTTCTAAAATATCTTCTCTAATCTCAAACATACACACCCTCCTAAATCATATATAAGTATATCGCAAGCCATTGTAAGACACTACCTGCAAGCACAAATACATGGAAAATTGAGTGCATGTATTTTACTTTCTTGCCTAGCCAATATAAAATTGCACCTAACGAATAAGAAATACCGCCTGCTAATATTAAATAGAAGGCATTAACTGATGCATTGGCGATTAATGGCCTTACAAAGAATAACACACACCATCCTGATAATAAATGACACAATACTGATAATTTTGAGTATTTATCAACATCAATGGCGGTAAAGACAATGCCTACCACATTTACAGCTAAGGCACAAGTAAACAAGATCCAACCATAAATACCTTGAACTCCTAGTATCGCTACTGCCGTAATACTGCCAAGTACTAATAAATAAACATCACAGTGGTCAATTACTC
Organism: uncultured Erysipelotrichaceae bacterium; assembly: GCA_934692455.1. Lineage (GTDB taxonomy): Bacteria > Bacillota_I > Bacilli_A > Erysipelotrichales > Erysipelotrichaceae > Colivicinus. The sequence goes on along the minus strand of CAKUTY010000004.1, from coordinate 15,036 downwards.
TTAAGACTATTTTTCCTTTTAGTCTAGGAGATAGACCGTGGTAGATACATGAAATGATATATGTAATAAACATAAAGGTTCCATATACTGCCAAGACTACAAAACATAATGCCGTATTTTTATCATGAGCTGCTTTAACTATCATCAAGACAAGGGCAACAATTGAAAAGATAGCACCTAGTCCATGGGTTATTGCGTTAGTTATTTCTTCACCTAATGTATAATCGGGAATTCTAATTTTTTTAGCCATAAAAGACCTCCATATACTGTTATTGTATATACAAAATTCTATTTTTGTTTAAATAAAAACCCTTTTTGGTTACTTATCTAAAATTGACCAAAAAGGGTTTAATACACAATTAATAATTTAATTAAAAATTATGATTACATCTTTTCAGGAGCTTCGATACCTAATAATTCTAGACAATTCTTTAGAGTAATCTTAGTAGCTTCTAATAGACATAAACGTTCATTCATTAATTCGGGTTGAGTCTCATCGATAACCTTGCAAGAACCATAGAATGAATGGAAGTAACCTGCAAGTTTTTGAGCATAGTTGCATAACTTGTTAGGACTTCTATGAACAGCACAATCGTTTACTGTATCAGTAAATTCATTGATGTGCTTCAATAAGTCAGTTTCCTTAGCAGTATTTAGTAAAGTATATTCAGCTTGTCTATGGTACTCTGGAGCATTCTTAAGAATTGAACAAATTCTAGCATAAGCATATTGTACATAATATACTGGGTTATCATTTGTTTGTGATCTAGCTAAACCTAAGTCAAAGTCAAATTGAGTATCTAAAGCTCTGCATAAGAAGAAATATCTTGCTGCATCAACACCAACATCATCACATAATTCTCTGATAGTAACAGCATTACCTGTACGCTTACTCATCTTAACTTCTTCGCCATTTTCAACAAGTCTTACCATTTGAATTAAGTCTACTTCAAGAGTGCCCTTAGGATAACCTAAAGCAGTTAGAGCAGCTTGCATACGAGGAATATAACCATGGTGGTCTGCACCCCAAAGGTTAATAAGCTTGTTGTAGCCTCTTTCAACCTTATGAATGTGGTTAGCGATATCTGGTGTTAAGTATGTATAGAAACCATTTTGTTTTCTTAATACACGGTTCTTATCATCACCAAATTCAGTAGACTTGAACCATAAAGCTCCGTCTTCTTCATAAGTTAGACCCATTTCTTCCATCTTAGCAACAGCTTGTTCAACTCTGTTTTCAGCAACTAACTTAGCTTCTGAAATCCAAGAATCGAATTCGCAACGATAGTATTCAAGGTCTAAACGGATTCTTTCCATTTCTAAACGTTCGCCTTCTTCTTTAAAGTAAGCTAACATTTCTTCTCTTGGTGTATGTAACCACTTATCACCATCAGCTTCTCTGATTTTTAAAGCAACATTCTTAACGTCTTCACCTTGGTAACCATCTTCAGGAATTTCAAAGTCAAGACCATAACTTTCTCTATAACGAGCTTCAATTGATAAAGCTAGCATGTCCATTTGGTTACCGGCATCATTGATGTAGTATTCTCTTAATGGATCAAAACCAGCAAACTTCATAATACGAGCAGTTGAATCACCCCAAGCAGCACCACGTGCATGTCCTAAGTGAAGAATACCAGTAGGGTTAGCACTAACATACTCGATTAAGTATTTCTCGCCCTTACCGAAATCGCTCTTACCATAATCTTCGCCTTTATCAAATACTGTGTTAATTACATCTGCAATAGCACCTTTCTTCATCCAGAAATTGATAAAACCAGGCATCGCAACTTCAACATGATCAATAACATCATCAGTTAGGTTTTCCTTTAATTCGTTGGCAATATCAAATGGTTTCTTCTTTAATAACTTTGCTAAACGCATAGCAATATTACTAGAGTAGTCACCGTTGGCATTGTCACGAGGAATTTCAACCATAACTAATCCTTCTACTGAATCAAGGTCGAATGTCTTTTTTACTGCGTCACTAATAACGCTTACTAATTTAGTCTCTATCTTATTCATACTTAAGATAATATCATAATCATTTTTTATTGTTAAGTGAAAAATGACCGTATAAATAAAGCATTATATGTATATTTGTATCTTTTGGCACTTTTTTATCATTCCATAAGAAAGGGCCTTCGATTAAGAAGACCCTTTACAATTTTTTAATAATTAGGAAATTTCAATTTTTAATGAATGATTACATTACTAACATTGCAACTGTTAGGATTACAGCTGAAGATAACATAATCATTAAGATACAGTTACGTACCCACTTTAACCAAGTGCTATATTCAACCTTAGCGATTGATAGACCACCCATAACAACACCAGAAGTTGGAGTGAATAGGTTAATAACACCTGAAGCAGCAGAGAAGATCATTACCATTACAGCTGGGTTGAAACCGATTTGAGCAGTTAGAGGACCCATGATACCCATAGAAGCACTTGCTAAACCAGAAGTTGATGGGATCAAGAATGATAATAATAAATATAGTAAGTAAGATAGTGGAGCATAAACGAATGCTGGAACACCTCTTAAGAAGTTAGCAGAAGATTGTAGGATAACTTCACCTAAACCAGTAGAGAATAGGATTACAGAAGCACCACGAGCAACTGCGATAATTAATACTACAGAAATGATATCAGCAGAACCAGCGATGAAAGCGTCAACGATACCCTTTTCACCAAGACCGCCGATTAAACCGATAACGATAGCACTCATGAAGAACCACATTGCTAAGTGACCGAACCACCAGAAGCCTAGAGGGTCACCAGTTAAGAATGCAGACCAACCGAATACAGCTTCATGCCATTCTTCACCGAATAAACCATCCCAAGGGATAACTGATAGAATCATTACTACGAATGTTAATGCGAAGATAATTAGAACAGCTTTTTGTTTACCAGTTAGCTTTTCATCTTCAGAAGTATCACCTTGAGCATAATGTTCCATCATAGCTTCAGTTTCACCAGCAGATAAGATAGAGCCCTTTTCGTTTTGAACTTTCTTAGCATACTTCATAACATAAGTTACAGCAATTGCATAAGAAACAACTAATAAGATAATACCTAGTAACATTACATTACCTTGGTTTACTTCAACGCCAGTAGCTACGATAGCATCAGAAGCGATACCTGTAGCGAATGGGTTAACAGTTGAACCTAGACAACCGATACCAGCACCTAATAAGATAGTTGCAGCACCAACGATTGTATCGAAACCAGCAGCAACCATTGTTGCACAAATTAGAGCATAGAAACCTACAGTTTCTTCACACATACCGTATGTAGAACCACAGATTGCGAATACAGCCATCAAAATTGGAATAATTCTGATTTCTTTACCCTTAAGTTTCTTAACAAGTACACGGATACCTGTGTCTAATGCGCCAGTCTTTGTAACTACATTTAGGAAGCCACCTAACACTAGAACGAAGACACATACTTCAATTGCATCTTGGAAACCATTAAATGGTGCCATAACAACGTCTGCTAAAGTAGCAGGATTCTCAACTCCAGGAACAAAGTGAGAAATAATTGCTAATGCAATGATGATTAGTAGAAGGATACTAAATGATGTAATACCACCCTTCTTCTTTTTCTTTTCAGACATATTTTCCCCTCCTTATATCTAAAAGATTATTTATGAATTACAGTACCAGTCTCGCCATTTAATGCAGCCTTCGCTTTTTCAAGAGAAGTGATTAATGCTTGACCGTTTTCTGTATTTTCAACATATTCTAGACAAGCTTCTACTTTTGGTAGCATACTACCTGGGGCGAAGTGTCCTTCAGAAATATATTGTTTAGCCTCAGCTACAGTCATTTCAGCTAAAGCTTTTTGGTCAGGTTTATTAAAGTTGATGCAAACGCGATCAACAGCTGTTAAGATTACAAGCATATCTGCATGTAAATCTAAAGCAAGTTTTGATGATGCTCTATCCTTATCGATAACTGATGCAACACCTTCGTATCCATCATCAGATTCAACAACTGGGATACCACCACCACCAACAGTAACAGTTACGAAACCTGCTTCTGTTAGCTTTTCAACTACATCTAATTCAACAATTCTAACTGGTTTTGGAGAAGGTACAACTCTACGCCATCCTCTACCAGCATCTTCTTTAAAGATGTAACCTTTTTCAGCCATGATAGCTTTTGCATCTTCTTCAGAATAGAAAGCACCAATTGGCTTAGTAGGATTTTCGAATGCCTTATCGTTCTTATCAACGACAACTTGTGTAACCACTGTTACACATTCTCTGTTTAAATGACGCTTATTTAATTCACGTCCAATTGCTTGTTGTAAATGATAACCAATGTAGCCTTGAGTCATAGCACCACATTCTGGGAATGGCATAGCTGGAGTCTTACCGCCATTATTAGCAGAATATTCCATAGCTAAGTTAATCATGCCAACTTGTGGACCATTACCGTGACCTACGATAACATCGTATCCTTCTTCGACTAAGTCTACGATTGTTGTAGCAGTGTTTTTAACTAGAGCTAATTGCTCTTCAGGGGTATTGCCTAAAGCATTACCCCCAAGAGCGATTACTAATCTTTTTTTAGCCATTATTATTTAAGAGTTGCATACATAACAGCCTTGATTGTATGCATTCTGTTTTCAGCTTCGTCGAAGACCTTAGATTGTTTAGATTCAAATACTTCATCTGAAACTTCCATCTCTGTCAAGCCGAACTTGTCATAGATATCCTTACCGATTGTAGTCTTTAAGTCATGGAATGAAGGCAAGCAGTGCATGAAGATAGCTTCAGGATCTGCATTAGCCATAACCTTAGCATTAACTTGATAAGGAGATAATAACTTAATTCTTTCTTCCCAAACTGAATCAGGTTCACCCATTGATACCCAAATATCAGTATAGATTACATGAGCACCCTTAGTTGCAGCTTCAACATCCTCAGTTAATGTAACTGTAGAACCATGTTCAGCAGCAAGCTTCTTGCATTCTTCAACAAGTTCAGGGTTTGGCATTTGCTTAGCTGGACCACAAGCAGTGAAGTTTACACCTAACTTAGCGCAAACAACCATTAATGAGTTACCAACGTTGTTGCCAGCATCACCCATGAATACAAAGTTTAAGCCCTTTAATCTACCGAAGTTTTCTTCGATTGTTAACATATCAGCTAACATTTGAGTTGGGTGGAATTCAGTTGTTAAACCGTTCCAAACTGGTACACCAGCATTTTCAGCTAATTCTTCTACGATGCTTTGAGCGAAACCACGGTATTCAATACCATCGTACATTCTACCTAATACTCTAGCAGTATCTTCGATAGATTCTTTCTTACCCATTTGAGAAGAACCTGGATCTAGGTAAGTTACACCCATACCTAAGTCACGTCCTGCAACTTCGAATGAACATCTAGTTCTTGTTGAAGTCTTTTCGAACAATAATACAATGTTCTTACCTGCAAGATACTTATGAGGTGTATTAGTTAATTTTAAGTTTTTGAATTCTTTTGATAATTTAATTAGATATTCGATTTCTTCTGTAGTGAAATCTAGCAATTTTAAGAAATTGCGTCCGCTTAAGTTTACTGGCATAATTTAATCTCCTTTAAATAATAATGTTTTTATTTTTTTAATTAGTCCTCACGGATTAGAGGCATTGACATACATCTAGGGCCTCCACGTCCTCTTGATAATTCAGCACTTGGCATAGTTAATACCTTTAAGCCATAGTTACGTAATACTTCGTTGGTTACGTCGTTTCTTTCATAACATACGATAACACCTGGAGCGATACATAATGTGTTAGAACCATCATTCCATTGTTCTCTATCAGCTGCGATTGGATCGCCACCACCACATTGGATTAGAGTAACCTTTTCAACACCTAATGCTTCTGCTAGAACTGTTTCTAGTTCAGTAGTCATCTTTTCAACCTTGATAGTACCTTCTTTTTCACCCTTAGTGATCTTGAATACTTCTAGAGGTCCTAAGATTCCTGGGTGGATAGTGAACTTATCAACATCGATTTGTGTAAATACTGTATCTAAGTGCATGAATGCTCTTGATACTGGGATATTGAATGCTAAGATAGTTTCAATCTTGCAATCAGGATTAGCAAATACCTTATGAGCAAATAAATCGATTGCATCTGGTTCTGTACGTTGAGAAATACCGATAGCTAATGTAGTTTCATTTAAGTTAAGGATATCGCCACCTTCGATGTGGAATGGATCATACCTATCATACCACTTGCTAACAAGACCCTTGAAATCTGGATGGTAATCGAATACATATTCAGCATAGATTGTTTCTCTATTTCTTGTTTCAGAATACATCTTGTTTAGAGATACACCATCACCAACTGAACCAAATGGGTCACGAGTGAAGTATAGGTTAGGCATTGGTTTAACAAGCATCTTGTTACCGCCATCAACTAAGTCAACTAAAGAGTTGTTAACATCATAATCGATTTCAGCAAGGTTAACACCTTCCATAGTCTTTAATACTAATTCCTTATTGTCTTCAATCTTGTTATAGAAATCGAACAACAATTTGTGCCAATGTTCAGTCTTGATGTTAGCTTCGCTAATGAATTGGTGTAAGAATTTTTCTCTTACAGCTGGATCAGCATCAAATACTTCAGCAACTAAATCTTCTAGGTAAACTACTTCAACACCATTGTCCCTTAAAATTTTAGCAAATGCATCGTGTTCTTCTTGAGCAACCTTTAAGAATGGAATATCGTCGAATAATAATTCGCCAAGTGTATCTGGTGTAAGATTTAATAATTCTTTACCAGGTCTGTGTAATAATACTTTTTTTAGTGGTTTAATTTCACTAGTTACATGAATACCTTTCATTTTAATGTTTTACCTCTCACTATTCTTTTTTTGAAAATCATTGCGTCGGGTGTTAAGCGCTAGCGCCCTATGCTACAAAATATAATGTTCGCGACCAATATATTCTGTTATTTCCTTTTTTTATAAAAAAAGCACATCGATTTTATAGGAAATCCTTTAAAAGTTATAGAATTACTTTCCTAAATATCGTGTGCTGTTTTTAGCTATTTCGTGTAAATAAATACGCCTGTTCCTCATATGTCTATATAATACCATTCCCTTAAATTTTTGCAAGCGTTTACATTCAACTTTTTTACTAAAGAATTCTTGCTAAAAAACCTTATTTTTTAACAATATTCAAAAAGTGCCCTAAAAATGAATATTAAAATATCATCAACTTGTTCAAATAAGTTTAAAAAATATTTTTTAAATTTTTTTTAAAAAAATATTCACTTTTAAATATACATTTTATTGTACAGATTTATAGTGTTTTTTCCTTAGACTTTATTATTATGTTTTTCTTTTTCTTTTATAAAACAAGCGGATCAACGATAAAGATATTAATGCTTACACATAATATTATGCTCGCTGATACTAAACCAACTTTTTTAGTAGAAAATTGAACTAAAGTAAAAATACTATTGAAATTTATCTGTCACTATAGTAATATAGATATGCGTTAAGGGAAATGTCCTCGTAGCTCAGTGGATAGAGCATTCGCCTTCTAAGCGAACGGTCGGGCGTTCGAATCGCCCCGTGGACGCCACTTAAAAAATTAATACCCATTAGGGTATTTTTTTATGCCATTTTTTCATTTTCTTATTGAAATTCCACACCACATTTGGTATATTAGATGAGTACACAAAATGTCCTCGTAGCTCAGTGGATAGAGCATTCGCCTTCTAAGCGAACGGTCGGGCGTTCGAATCGCCCCGTGGACGCCACTTAAAAAATTAATACCCATTAGGGTATTTTTTTATACCTATAATTAAAAAAGCTATCCAACTTAAGGATAGCCAATATTTATGTATTTCTTGTCTCAGTAATTTGATTCGACTCACTAGAAGAAGAACCAAACAAACTAAAAGGTAAAGTAAGAAAACCAACACAACCTCTAAGTAAAATCATAATAATCATATAAGTGATTATTAGTCTAAACAAAGAGAACCTAGGTCTTCTATAAGTCCTATAGTAATAATATTGGTTATTACCATTATTATTAGTTCTATTAGTATTTTGGTAATACTGTTGTTGTTGAGCCTGCCTAAAAGCCTCCCTAAAGAACTCTTCAAATTCAGCATTATCATAATATTGATAAGAACTCTGATAAGAAGAATTATTATAAGGATTACTATAAGCCTGCTGTTGACGATATTGATCAGGATTCTTAATCTGATCATATGCCGCATTGACTTCCTTCATCTTTGCAGCAGCAGCCGCATCACCTGGATTTAAATCTGGATGATACTTCTTCGCCAACTTACGATAAGCCGCCTTTATTTCATCTTCACTTGCATCTCTTGAAACACCAAGAACTGTATATGGATCTTGCACTTATTAAGCCTTTCTATCAAACTTAGTACCACACTTATTACATGTAATAGTTATATTACCAGACCCCCTAGGTACCCTTAGATGAGTCTTACAATTAGGACAATCAAAGAAACGATATTGTTTAGCTTGTTTTATACGAGTAATAATATATTTCTTCTTACTTTCATATTTATTAGACTCGCTTCTTCTTTTATAAACGTTCTTTGAAAACATTCTAAAATAGGTATAAACAATCAATACCCATATAATCATTGTAACAATTAATCGTGCATAACCACGAAGAAATAAATTAACGATAATCAAAAAGATAACTAGATAAGACAAATCCCTACCTAAAGCATCAACACCATTACGGCCATACATTACTTTATATAGCCAGTTTCTAATTTTATTTTTCATAATAAACAGTATAAAGCTAAATTGTGAAAAATAACTGAATTTTTAATTCTTTAGCACATTATTAGCATTATAAAAGAGACAACCGAAGCTGTCCCTTTATTAATATTTCTAAAAAGTTAATTAGCGATTATAGGCTAGCTAAGTACTTAATAGTTCTTACCATTTGAGATGTGTAAGAGTTTTCGTTATCATACCAAGAAACTACTTGAACTTGGTAAGTATCTTCATCAATCTTAGCAACCATTGTTTGGTTAGCATCGAATAATGAACCGAATCTCATACCAACGATATCGCTAGAAACTAGCTTTTCTTCAGTATAACCGAAAGATTCGTTAGCAGCAGCCTTCATAGCAGCATTGATACCTTCAACAGTAACGTTAGTACCCTTAACTACAGCATGTAATAATGTTGTAGAACCTGTAGGAGTTGGAACTCTTTGAGCAGCACCGATTAACTTACCGTTTAATTCAGGAATTACAAGACCGATAGCCTTAGCAGCACCTGTTGAGTTAGGAACGATATTAACAGCACCAGCTCTAGCTCTTTGAACATCACCCTTTCTTTGAGGACCATCTAGAATCATTTGGTCACCAGTGTAAGCATGAACAGTAGTCATGATACCTGAAGAAATTGGAGCATAGTCATTTAATGCCTTAGCCATAGGAGCTAAGCAGTTTGTTGTACAAGAAGCTGCAGAGATAACATGATCATCAGCAGTTAATGTTTCATGGTTTACATTGTAAACGATAGTTGGAAGATCGTTACCAGCAGGAGCAGAAATAACAACTTTTCTAGCACCAGCCTTGATATGAGCTTCAGCCTTAGCCTTAGAAGTATAGAAACCTGTACATTCTAATACTACGTCTACATTTAATTCACCCCAAGGTAATTCTTCAGCCTTAGGATTAGCATAGATTGTAATTTCCTTACCATCAACAGTGATAGAACCAGGAACCTTAACAGTCTTGCCATCTTCTTCCATAACTGCTTCCTTGTAATCTACAGTGTGCTTGTTTTCACCAAACTTACCACAGAAACCACCTTGAGCAGAATCATACTTTAATAAAGTAGCTAACATCTTAGGAGATGTTAAATCGTTGATAGCAACTACTTCATAACCTTCAGCATCAAACATTTGACGGAAAGCTAGACGACCGATACGGCCAAATCCATTAATCGCAACTTTAACAGCCATTTTAAAAATTTCCTCCTTATAAATTGCATTAATATTATACACTAAAACCTAGCGTATTATACACAAATTAAAAGGCCACCTATATATAGATGACCTAAAATTCAATTTAATTATTTAACAACAGAAATTGAAGTTACATGAGGGTTTGCACCTTCATACCAGTACAAGAAACCTTCAACATCAATAACAGTACCAGCAGTTAAATCCTTACCTGTCATATATACTTCAGTATCTGGACCAGTTAAATAGTTTTCAACACAAAGATTAACTACTGTATCACCTAACTTACAAGTAATATATAAGTCTGGATCATATTCAGAATCCTTAGTAGCTACTTCAACAACTTCAAGACCCTTAATTGCAACCTTTTGATTCATATATTCAGCTAACTTTTCGCTATCAGCAACAACATCAGTTACATCCTTAGCCTCAAAAGTCTTAGTTTCGCCTAATACTTCAACAGTAGCATCCATGATTTCAACTTCACCAGCCCATTCAGCCTTAACACCAGTAACCTTAACTAAAGTACCTTCCTTGATTGAATCAGCAGCTTCCTTATCAATCTTAGCTTCATATACAAAATAACCACCATCGTTATCCATACCATATAAAGTCATAACGCCTTGGCCATCTTTTTCCCACCAAGCTTGATGAGCTTGAACATACATAAGAACTTCTACTTCAGCATCAACATCAGCAGCCATGAAACTTGCATAATCATCCTTAGCAGTTACTTCAACAACTTCATTACCACCGTTAGTTGGTTCATCAGTTCCATTGTCATCGTCCTTACCACCACATGCAGTAAGACCAAAAACCATAAGTACTGACAACATAATAGTTAATAGTTTTTTCATTTTAACTCTCCTTTTGTTGTACCACCTACAACATGGGTATTATACCACTATAACCATATATTTATGCAAACCACCAAGCCATATTAATTTAATGATTAATTATTTGTCAATATTCTTTTTATGATTTCTAATATGAAGATAAACTGTATTCTTAGATATATTCATCAAAGTTTCAATCTTATATACAGCATCCTTCATTTGGAAAATACCCTTATCGTATAACCTTTCAATGATTATCTTGTTTTTATTAGAAGGAAGAATAGAATCGTCAGCCAAAACATCAGTCTTAACCATTTCGTAAGTTTCTTTAATTAAATCATCAGAACTTTGTTTATAAGTTTCTGTAAAACTATTCTGTTGTTGAGGAACATAAGAATCCAAAATATCCTTAAAAGGTGTATTTAGATACATATTGATACATACTAGACCAATTATTCTCTTATCATCACCCCTAATAGCGATAGTTGTAGACTTTAAAGGTTCTCCCTTTGAATTCTTACTGAAATAAACTATAGAATCCTCATTACCATTCTTGATTTGTTCTAACAAATTAAGAGCAAGATCAGTAATCGGCGCACCAACCTTTCTACCTGTGTGCTCGCCATTATATATCGCGATAACAGACTCCTCTAAATTCTCCAAAGAATGAAGTACAAGTTCATAACTATTTGGCAAATATTTAGCCAAGCCCTCTATCATAGTTTTGTATGATTCTAAAATTAATTTATCACTTTTTGTTAGTTTCATTTGCATATTCTCCAACGCTATTATAACAAAATATCGTTATAAGCCTTGATACTTTGTCAATGCTTCCTTTATTCTCACAAGAGCATCAACAACCCTATTATTATCTTTATAAACTCCCAATACTATTCTTAAATGACCTTTGCCACCTTCGCCATAGTTAATTCCATCATTCACAGATACCTTAGCTTCTTTCACTAAATAAGACACAATATCTGAAGAATTACCAAGTTTAGAAACATCTACCCAACATAAGAAACCTGATTGAGGTAATTCACAAGAAACATTTGGAATAGAATTTAAAATCTCATATGCCTTATGTCTTCTATATTCATAAGCATCTTCAAAAATCTTCATAAATTCAGGATGATTCATAGCCTCAATAATAGCTTTTTGTGAAGATGTAGAAGTGGCGCCAATAACACCAACCGCATTCGCAAACATAGTATCCATAATATGATCATCAGTTACTATATAACCAACTCTTAAACCACTTAAACCCATGCCCTTTGAAAAAGAAAATACAGTCACTGTTCTTTCAAACATGCCATCCATAGAAGCGGGAGTAATCATTTCGTTATCATAAGTAAAATCCTCAAAAGCCTGATCTACTACAAGAATTAAATCATTTTCAACGACAAAATCTCTTAACTTTTCCAAAGATTCCCTATTATAAACAGTAGTAGTTGGATTATTAGGATGTGTCAGTAAAACCATCTTAGTCTTAGAAGTTAATTTTTCTCTCATTTGATCAACATCCAATTGATAATCATCCTTAGCACTTAAAACTATAGGAACTACCTTACCACCCATAGTTTCAACATCCAAATAATTATTAGGATAACTAGGGCTAGGTATCATAACTTCATCGCCATCATTAATAAAAGGCAAAATCGCAAAATACAAGCCACTGTCAGAACCTGGTGTTATCAAAATGTTTCTAGAAGGATCAACATGCAAATTATTTTGTTTCTCTAACTTTTCAGCAATCAATCTTTTCAATTCTTCATTGCCAATAGGAGCGGTATAGTGAGGAGAAGAATCATCACGCACAGCTTTAACCAAAGCCTCTTCAACAAAATCAGGCATCGAACGATCAGGCATAAAGGGATCTGCCCAACCCATTAAAGCTACTCCTTGTTTCTCCATCTCTTGATAAGACCCGCCTACATCAGCCTTTTCTACCGCTGAAAACAAGCCGCCTTCTGCCTTTGCAAAAGAAGAAATCATTTTTTCTTTTATATTCATATTTAGTCTCCCATTTAATCAACAAAGTGGAGGAAACATTCCCCCACAATTATATACATATATACTCTATTATCTACTCAGCATCAGCTGGTTTCCAGAATAGATATGTTAATACAGCTGCTACAACAAATGATACTGCGAAACATACCATAACTAGAGCGCAATTCATAAATGGATTATCGCCACCCATAAACATACCGAATGATAAGAATGAAGGGCCACCAATCGCATAAGCCTTTAACTTCAAGAAACCTGCAATAGCACCACCTACAGCACCACCGATAGAACCAAATAAGAATGTTTTACCTTGAGGGACATTGACACCATATAATACCGGTTCAGTGATACCTACACATGCTGCAATAGATGCTGAAGCTGCATTAGCCTTTAACTTCTTATCCTTTGATTTCAACCAAACACCAAATGCTGCACCAGCTTGACCAATGTTAGCTGAACCTGAAGTTGGAGATACTAAATTAAATCCTTGTGTCGCAATCATTTGAGTTAACACAGGAACCATGCCGTGGTGAATACCAAGTACAACCATACCTGAATAGATACCACCATATACAAGACCAGCAGCCCAGCCGCCATTTGAGAACAACCAGTTCATTCCAGCTGCAATTAATTCACCAATCTTATAAGTGATAGGACCAACAGTCCATAGAGTAATCATTGTACCTAGTAAAATAGTAAATGCAGGAACAACAATAATCTTTAGAGGACCCTTAACAACTTTATTTAAGCCTTTTTCAATGAATGAAGCGACAATAATCGCAAATACGATAGGTAATACAGAAGAAGAATAGTTAACTACTCTAAATGGAATTCCTAAGAAAGAATAATAAGCAGTTCCATCCGCAATCAATGAAGACCACTTAGAAGCCATCATAGCTGCACAAATAGTTAGAGCGACATACTTATTCATTCCAAATACTTCAGCTGTAGAACATGCTAATAAGAATGGAATAAATGTAAATACCGCCATTGAAATAGCTACGAAAGTAGAGAATGTTGGGCTAGACATAGAAGCACCAAACGCCATAGCTACCATGATAATTGCTGATAAGAAACCACAACCAGCTAAAGCAGGAACAATTGGATTAAAGATCCTTGCGATTGTTTCAAATACAAGAGATAACTTAGCACCCTTCTTATTCTTTAGATCTTCCTTTAAAGCCTTTTGATCATCAATTTGAGCTGACTCACTTACTCCTGTATACTTACAGAATTCAGAATATACTTCGCTTACCTCAGCACCAATAACAATTTGAGTTTGAGTAGCTCCATCAACTACACCCAAAACTCCATCAAGTTTTTTAAGAGCAGTAAAGTTTACTTTACTCTTATCCTTTGTTGTTACTCTTAAACGAGTAGCACAATGAGTTGCAGAAGCGATGTTTTCCACACCACCAAGATTTTCCACCAAATCTTTCATAGATACTTTTGCCATATGAATCTCCTTTTCTTTTTTATATACTTTATTTATTGGCAATGACCTCAACTTCTACAAGAGCAGCCTTAGGAAGATCCTTTACAGCCATACAAGATCTAGCTGGCTTACTTGTGAAGTAGTTTCCATAAATTTCATTAAATGCTGCAAAATTATTGATATCAGAAAGGAAACAAGTTGTCTTAACAACATCATCCACTGTATACCCAGCAGCCTTTAACACACCATCGATATTCTTCATAACCTGTTTTGCTTGAGCTTCGATTGTATTTTCTACAAGAGTATTTGTAGTTGGATCTATCGGCATAACTCCAGATACAAATAATAAGCTACCGCTTTGAATTGCTTGAGAATATGGACCAATTGCCTTTGGGGCATTTTCTGTTTGAATTTGTTTATTCATTTTAAACCTCCAATGAAATATTTTTTATCCATATACAAATTAACATTACAAAAGTTCATTGTCAATAGAATTACTAAAATATTTTTTATTTTGTAACCGTTTCAATAAAAGTTTAATAAAAAATATTTTACTTATTATTTTTTTATGATACTATTCATTTGAAGAAAGGATTAACACATATGAACAAAACAAAAGGATTCCCAAAAGACTTCTATTGGGGTGGAGCAACAGCAGCCAACCAAGTAGAAGGTGCCTGGAACATAGACGGAAAAGGTCCAAACCTTGCCGACGCTATGGTAGCAGGAACACACTCAGTACCTAGAAAAATTACTGTAGACATTGATGACA
Organism: uncultured Erysipelotrichaceae bacterium; assembly: GCA_934692455.1. Classification (GTDB taxonomy): domain Bacteria; phylum Bacillota_I; class Bacilli_A; order Erysipelotrichales; family Erysipelotrichaceae; genus Colivicinus. The sequence continues at coordinate 6 of CAKUTY010000004.1, read as the reverse complement.
ACAAAT
>CAKUTY010000003.1 GCA_934692455.1 uncultured Erysipelotrichaceae bacterium | reverse complement strand
GAAGGTGGTAATCCAGAAACTTGGAATACTATCAATAATTTGTTGTTCGCAGATATTACTGCTGAGGGCAATGAAAAAGCTATTGGTTTATTTTATATAATTGGTCAATTGTTCGTTAAGGCAATGCAAGTTATTATCATTCCTATGGTGTTCACATCAATTGTTATCGCAATGATTAGAATATCAGATGCTAAGAAGCTTGGTAGAATTGCTTCTAAAACAATTGGCTATTTTTTACTTACAACTGTTATCGCAATCTTAGTTGCAGCAGTATGTGGTATGTTAAGTTATAATGCAGGCTTATTTAAGTCAGTTGAAACAGGCCTTGAGGCTGCAAGTGGTAAGAGCGCTAGTAACCCATTGTTGATTCTAATTAATGCGGTTCCAAATAACTTTGTATCAGCATTAAGTAATAATGGTGGTGTTCTTGCGATTGTTGTATGTGCTGTTGCGGTTGGTTTGGGTATTAATTCAAATCCTAAAAAGTTTAGTTCTGTTTCAAAATTATGTTCAGAAATCTCAGAACTAGTTACAGTTATCTTGTCATTTATCGTAAACAAGTTTGCACCAGTTGCGATCTTCTGTTTATTAACTAGAACTTGTGCTGCTTATGGTGTTTCTTACTTAAGACCAGCATTAAGCTATATCGTTTTGACTACAGTATTATTATTGTTGTTCTTGTTTGTGTTCTATCCTCTATTTGTATCAGTTACTACAAAGTGTAACCCTATTACTTTCGCTAAGAAGATTGCTAAGGTTGCCTTATTTGGTTTCTCAACTTCTTCTAGTGCTGCAACATTGCCAATGAATATGGAAACTGCTAAAGTAGAATTAGGTGTAAGCGATGAAATCGCATCATTTGTATTGCCTTTAGGTATGACAATTAATATGGATGGTACTGCTTTGATGCAAGTAGTTGCGACAATCTTTATCGCAGGTGTTGCTGGCTATAGTGTAAACTTCACACAAATTGTATTAATTGGTTTATTAGCAGTTATCGCATCAGTAGGTACTCCTGCCGCTCCTGGTGCAGGTGCTGTAATCTTATTTACAATTCTTTCGGGTGTGGGTTTCACAAATGAAATTGCCTTGTCTGTATATGCTTTAATCTTAGCTATCAATAGACCAATTGAGATGCTAGTTACTGCGTTGAATGTTACAGGTGATACTGCTTGTGCTATGGCTGTTGCCAAGAGTGAAGATGGCCTTGATGAGAACGCATTTAATGCAGAAAGCGGAGAGTATGGAGAAGAAATTACTAAAAGTTCTATCTAATGAAGGTAGTGGCTGTTACTTCACTATGAAGTTGGCTACTGATGAAGATCTTGATATTAAGCCAGGTCAATTCTTGAATCTTCAGATTAAGGAAAAGAGTTTAAGAAGACCTATTTCTATCAGTGATTACAAGGATGGTGTTATTACTTTAGCTATTAAGATTAATGGTGAGGGTACTAAGATCTTATCTGAAATGCCTGTAGGTGAAGAAATCGATACTTTATTACCTTTGGGTAATGGCATTGATTTGAATTTATTCAAAGACGAAATCCTACTTGTAGGTGGTGGTATTGGTGTTGCACCATTACTATATATCGCAAGAGAGGCTAAAAATAGAGGTCTAAAGGTTACTACAGTACTTGGCTTTGGTAATAGAGATAATACGATTCTTTTAGAAGAAATTAAGGCTTATAGTGATAATTTCTATGTAAGTTATGATTGTGATGGCTTAAATGTTGTTGATGTCTTAAAAAGAGAAGGCTTAGAAACAATTAAATATTTTGCCTGTGGTCCGCTTGTTATGTTAAAAGGTGTGACTTCATATTGTAAGGAAGGCTACTGTTCTTTGGAAGCTAGAATGGGCTGTGGCTTTGGTGCTTGTATGGGCTGTTCAGCTACGTTTAAGAGTGGCCGTAAAAGAATTTGCAAGGAAGGTCCAGTGTTTGAAGCGGAGGAAATTATATGGGAAAACTTGATGTAGAATTATCAAATTTAAAATTAAAGAATCCTTTGATTCCTGCTTCTGGTACTTTCGGTTATGGCTTTGAGTTTGCAGAATTCTATGATATTAATGAGCTTGGTTCATTTTCTATTAAGGGAACTACCTTAGAGCCTCGTGATGGTAATAGACTACCAAGAATTGCTGAATATGCAGGTGGTATGTTAAATAGTGTAGGCTTAGAGAATCCTGGTGTTGATAAAGTAGTTAATGAATATTTCCCTAAGTTAAAGGAAATTTATCATGGTAAGGTTTTTGCGAATGTTTCTGGTTTCTCTATTGAACAATACGTAGAATGTGCAAGACTATTGGATAAAGAGGATATCGTAGGTATTATAGAACTAAATATTTCTTGTCCTAATGTGCATGGCGGTGGTATGTCATTTGGAACTGATGTGGATAGTGCTATTAGTGTTTTAAGAGAAGTTAAGAAGGTTTGTAAGAAGCCTGTTTATGTAAAATGTACACCTCAATGTAAGGATATCGTTAAGATGGCTAAGGCATTAGAAGAGAATGGTGCTGATGGTTTAGTGTTGTTAAATACTTTCTTAGGCATGCGTTTTGATATTAGAACTGGTAAGCCAATCTTAGATAATCTAACAGGTGGTGTTTCTGGCAAGGGTATTTATCCAATTGTTTTAGAGACAATCTATAAGGTATATAAAGAAGTTAATATTCCAATCGTTGGTTGTGGTGGTGTGTCTTGTGCAAGTGATGTAGTTGAGATGATGTCTGCTGGTGCTAGTGCGGTTGAGATTGGTACCGAGAATCTAATTAATCCTTATGCTTGTAAGGAAATAATTGCTGATTTAGGTCTTTTATTAGATGAATTAAAAATAGATAATATAAGTAGTATTATTGGAAGGAGTCATAATGTCTAGAGAAGTTATAGTTGCGTGCGATTTTAAGGATAAAGAAACTTTATTTTCTTTCCTTGATAAGTTTGATGGTGATAAGAAGCCTTTCTTAAAGATTGGTATGGAAATTTTCTATGGTCAAGGACCAGAACTTGTAAGAGAGATTAAGAAAAGAGGCCATAAGGTTTTCCTTGATTTAAAGTTACATGATATTCCAAATACTGTTTATAAGGCTATGTTGAATCTTGCTGATCTTGATGTAGATATGGTTAATGTTCATGCAGGCGGCGGCATTGAAATGATGAAGGCTGCTAAAAGAGCACTAACTGAAAAGGGTAAGGATACAAAGTTACTTGCAGTTACTATTTTAACTAGTTTAAATAGTGAGAGTATCGCTAATGAATTGTTGATTTCTAAGGATTTAAATGAGACAGTAGTTCATTATGCTAAGAATGCTAAGGAAGCAGGCTTAGATGGTGTTGTTTGTTCACCTCTAGAGAGTGGTGTTGTTAAGGAAAACTGTGGCAGCGATTTCTTAACAGTTACTCCTGGTGTTCGTTTTGCGGATGATGATAAGGGCGATCAAAAAAGAGTTACTACTCCAGCTTTAGCTAAGGAATTAGGTTCTTCTTATATTGTAGTAGGAAGAAGTATTACAGCTGCTGGGGATCCAAAGGCTGCTTATTTAAGAGCTTGTGAGGAATTTGAAGGGGAATAATTTACATGGAAAGAAAAATTGCGGAAGATTTATTAAAGATTAAGGCCGTGTTCTTAAGACCAGAGGAACCATTTACTTGGGCTAGTGGTATTAAGTCACCTATTTATTGTGATAACCGTTTAACATTATCTGATGTTGAGGTTAGAAATGATGTTGAAAATGCTATCGCGGAAATTATTAAGAAGTATTATCCAGAGACTGAGATGGTAATTGGTACATCTACTGCCGGTATTGCCCATGCTGCTATTGTAGCTACTATCTTAAATTTACCTATGGGTTATGTTAGAGGTTCTAACAAGGATCATGGTAGAAATAATAAGATTGAGGGTAAGGTTGAACCTGGTACTAAGTGCGTTGTAGTTGAAGATTTAATTTCTACTGCTAAGTCTGCAATCGAAGTTTGTGAGACTTTAAGAGAAGTTGGTGCTGAAGTATTGGGTATCGCATCTATTTTCACTTATGGTATGACTAAGTCTTCTGATAAGTTGGCTGAACATAATATCGTTAATTATTCAGCAAGTAACTATGATACTTTGATTGATGTCGCAATCGAATGTGGTTATATCAAGGCTGAACAAAAGGATGCTTTATTAGCATTTAGAAATAATCCAGATGATGAATCTTGGATTAATAAATAGTTGATTTAAAAAGTTGCTTACTGTATGTAAGCAACTTTTTACATATCTTTACTGTATTCTACAAAGGTTCTAATCACATGTAATCCATTTCTTTCATAATATCTTTTTCCATCTTCATCGGTTGTCATAAAAAACATATGATAAATACCTTTTTTAGTCATATCAAGTAGACAAAAGTTAAGTAAAACGCTTCCTATTCCTTCGTTTCGATAATCCTTGCCGATGCCTATAGGACCAAAACGCATTTCGTTGTCGTCAATTGCTCTATTTGCACAGCCACATATTTTATTATTGGGGTCTAGTACTAAGATAATTCTTTCTTCAGCTTTTCTTTTTTGCATGGCAATTAGAGCATTTCTTTTCCATCCGCCACCAAATTCATTTTTAAGAAATTCAAGCAGTTCTAATGAGTATTCGTATTTGAAATTGATGAATTTATATCCTTTGTTTAATAGTGTTTGATATTTGTTGATAGTTTTTTCATCAAAGTGAAAACCATGCAAGTCTCTTGCCATAGAATAATGGCTTGATCCTTGGACGTATCCTAGTTTATCTAAGAATGGTTTACTTTCTGGGTAATTTTCTATATCAACACCATAAAAGAAGTAATTAGGGGAATAAGAAGCAATTATTATTTTTTTAGTGTCTTTAAGTTTTTTGATAATGATGTCGTGCATAGTTTTGGCGATGCCTTTATTACGATATTTTTCTTCTACAAAGAAAACATTGATCCATGCTTTTTCACTTTCTAATCCTCTTTCTAAATATGGGAATTTTCTTTTGGTTGCCATCAGAAATCCAACTACTTTATTATTGTCTAAAGCTAAAACTGTTAGATATTTGTCAAAGTTTTCATCAAAAAGAGCTTTGTTTTCAAATATTTCTTTTGAAATAACATCGTGTACTAAACACTTATTCCAGAGGCTGATTACTTCGTTTTCATAGGCCTGATTAAATTCTATATATTCCATACGCTAATAATATAAAGCGATTTTTTAAAAAACAAGAGTTTGAATATAAGTGTTTCGAAAATGTTAAAAAGTAAAACTTTATTGTTATTTACGTGCTTACATTCTTTTTTTATTATGAAGAAAACAAGGATGGATTAATGTATGAAAAAAGGATTAGCTTACTTATTACCGAATACTAAAGAATTTAAGGAAATAATTGATTATGATTATCGTTTCTTGTGTGCCTTTAAACATAAGGAAGAATTACCAAAGACATATCTTAAAGGTTATGAATGGAAGATGACTGTTGTATATAGGAAGTTTCAAGTTAACCAAGATAATATTTGGGGAAGGTATTATAAATGGAAACTACATCGTTGGGAATTAAAGACCGGTATTAGTTTTGAAGATAATACAAGTATTGGTAAGGGCTTTATTATTGGACATTGGGGTAAGATTGTGATTAATGGTAAGGCAAAATTTGGAAATCAATTCTTTGTGACTCATAATGTGACAATAGGAAGAGATATAAGGGGTAAAAGAAAAGGAACGCCTACCTTTGGTGATAGAGTAGTTATTAGGACTAATTCTACTGTTACGGGAAATATTCATATTGGCAATGATGTTTTGATAGCACCGAATACTTTCGTGAATTTTGATGTACCAGATCATAGTGTTGTGATTGGTAATCCTGCAACAATTCATCATCGAGATAATGCAACGGAAGGTCATTTACCAGATTTTGATTTACAATAGTATATAAATAAATTTTTTTTCACGAGGTGAGCAGATGGAAGTGTTAGAAAAATTAAGATTTCATAGTATTACTAGGTTTCAGTTTAAGACCTATAAAGAAGGTGTGAATAAACATATTGAAAAGAGACCACACTATGGTTTTATATTTTGTATACAAGGAAGCGCTATGTTTATTTATGGTGACAAGAAATATAAATGTGATCAGAAACATGTTATTTTAGTTCCTAAGAATTGCACCTATGATTTTCATATTAATGCAGATAATATTTTTCCAATCATTGATTTTGAATTAGATGACGGTTTCTTTGATGAAGTCTATAGTATAGATTGTTTTGAGAGTAATACTTTTTATAAGAATTTTCTAAAGATGGAAAAAAGATATTTATACAATCTTGAATCAAGAGAACTTATGGGTTTAAGTGAACTATATGATATTACCGCAAGGCTTAATGGGTATGGCCATTATGATCATAAATATGACATTATAAAGCCTTGTGAACAATATATTAGAGAGAATGTTTATAAGGAAATTAAGATGTGCGAGGTGGCTAAGAAAGCTAATATTTCCGAAGTTTATTTTCGTCGTCTATTTAAAGAGAAGTATCATTTTTCTCCTCTTGAATATATCGAAGAAATGCGTATGCATAGAGCTAAAGAGTTACTTATAAGTGATGAAAATCTAAATATTGGTGAGATTGCGATTGAGTGTGGATATGATAGTGTCTATGCTTTTTCTAGGGCTTTTAAGAACATGGTAGGCATGTCTCCTAACAAATTTAGGAAAATGTATACTGTTTCGAAATAGATAAATTTTTTATCGGCGTAGCCATTTTTGTTAAAAATAATGAAATCTATAATGAAAGCGGTTCCAAAAAGAGATGCTGCCTCTTTTATAAAAACAGCAATTTTTACTCAAGGGGAGGATTATTATGAGTGAAAAATCACTTGCCACTTTAATCGTTGAAGGTTTGGGTGGAGCTGAGAATGTGGTTTCCATTGAAAACTGTATGACTCGTTTAAGAACAGTTGTCAAAGATCCCACAAAGGTTGACAAAGGTGCTCTTAAGGCTATTAAGGGTGTCATGAGAATTGCTGGTACAGATAATGAACCACAAATCATCGTTGGTCCAGGTGTCGCCGATACAGCATGTGAAGAAATTAAGAGTATGCCTGGCATTAAGCTTACTGTTAATACAGAGGCTGTGATGACTAAGAAGGACGCAAAAGGTATTTTCTCAATTTTCGCTAAAGTATTTACACCATTAATTCCAGTGTTTGCAGGAGCAGGCTTGATCTTTGGTGTAATGAATATTTTCAAGGCTATTTGGAATGTTAATCCTGGAATTACCTTATTTAATCCAAATGATTCAACATTCATGTTGGCTTTACAAGTATTAGCTAGTACTTTCTTTACATACTTGAATATCGCAGTTGCAGCCAGTGCTGCTAAGGTAATGGGTGGTAACCCATACTTAGGTTTGGTTGCAGGTGGTATCATTATTAATCTTGGTGGCTTGGCTGGTAAACCTGGTTTATTTGGTGAGACTATCGTTAATGGTCGTGGTGGCACTTTGGCTGCTTTGGCCGCTGGTATTCTAATCGCCTTGGTTGAAAGAAAAGTTAAGAAGCATTGTCCAGATGCATTGAAGATTCATGTACCACCAATTGTTTCAATTGTTGTGGTTGGTTTACTTGTAATCTATGTAATTCAACCTGTTGCTGGTTTAATTTCTGATGGTATTACTAATGGCTTCTTGTGGTTGCTAGATAATGTTGGACCATTCGCATATGGTATTATTGCCGCTTTCTTCTTACCTTTAGTTATGACTGGTATGCACCATGGTTTGTCTCCAGTTCATACTACTTTCATTGAAACTCTTGGCTATACACCAATTTACTCTTGTTGTTCTCTAGCTGGTGGTGGTCAAGTAGGTGCTGCTCTAGCTTTACTTGTTAAATATAAGAAAGAAAAAGGTTTGAAGGAAGCTTGTATCGGTGGTCTTCCTGCTGGTATCTTAGGTATAGGTGAGCCATTGATCTTTGGTGTATCATTACCACTTGGACGTCCATTCATTTGTGCTTGTGCTGGCGCCTTTGTAGGTGGTTGTGTTCTAGGTATGTTCCCAGGACAAGGTGCAATTACTATGAATGTTTCTGGTATCCTTGGTGGTATTGTTAATACAAGACCTCTAGCGTATTACTTGGCTTATTTGGTATCTGTTGTTGCTGCTTTCATCATTACTATTGGTGTTGGTGTTAAGGATAAAGCTTTGGATGCGTTTAGGGACTAGTAAATAGCTTAAGATAATTTATGAAAGTAATCCTTTAAAACTTATGAATTAGAGGATTACTTTTTAATTTCGAAAATGTTAAAAATATAAACTTTATAGTCATTTACTTGTTTTTGCATCTTGATATTATTGATTTATAAATGGAGAAAAAGATGCGTTTTGACAATTTGATAATTTATAGTGATGTAGATGGAACGGCAACCTATTCTATAGGCAGGAAAGCTTATGTTTCAAAGGAAAACAAAGATGCGATTAATGATTTTGTGAAAAATGGCGGTTTATTTGGAGTGGCCAGTGGTAGAAGCCATAATTCGATATTAAAAACTTTTGTGGATATAAATATCAATATGCCTTTGGTTGAATCTAATGGTGCCGCTGTCTATGATTTTGATAAACAAGAGTATTTATTTATTAATTTTATAAGTAATGAGGCCAAAGAATTCGTTTATAAGCTTATCTTGAGTAATAAAAATTTAATGATGACAGCATTAGATGAATTTGATACATATAAGATTATCACTAATGATGAAAGGGATGCTTGGGTTCTTGATTTTAAAAGGGATTTGATTTCTTATGATGAGCTTATGGATAAAAGAATACTAAAGTGTGCAATTTTAGCTTTGAAAGAAGATATTGATTCTATACTTGATGTGATTAAAGATAATGAATATTTATATCATTTAAAATCTGCTAGAAGTGCCGATATATATCTAGAAATGTTCGATTTATTCTCAGGTAAGGATCTTGGCATTAAGAGAGTTATTGAGGAATATAGCTTAGATAATAAAACATTGATATGTATAGGTGATCATTATAACGATATCGAGATGCTGAAGATGGCGGATATTGCGATTTGTCCTAAGAATGCAGTAGATGAAGTTAAAAATATTTGTGAGTATGTTACTGATGATTGTCATAATAACGCAATAAAAGATGCTATAGAGTATCTAAGGAGTAGATGATGAAAGAAGTTGAATTATTGAGTATTGGCGATGGAAGGGTTGCTAAGTTAGAAACTTTTCCTGATGAAGTAATTTCTGATGGTACATTGGGCGATGGCTTTGTGCTTAATTTAAAGGATAATGTTTTGGTTGCGCCGTTTTCTGGAGAAATAACAGTAGTTTATCCAACTGGACATGCGATTTGTATGGTTGGTGATAATGGCGTTCAAATGATGATTCATATTGGAGCCGAAACTTACAACATCGTAGGTTTAAATAAAACTTTGGTTAAGGTTGGCGATAGGGTAGAAGTCGGTGATAAATTGGTTAAGACTGATGTTAAAAAACTGATTAAAAAAACAGGTAGTGATGCGATTGCGGTTGTGTTTTTAAATGGAGAAAAAGTAGTTGATTTGAAGAATGAATGTGATGTTGATCATCTAGAAGCTATGGCTAAATTGGCGGTTGCATAATGATTAAATGTCTTGCAATCTATCCAAATAAACTGGATAAAGAATATGTTGATAAAGTTAATTCAACATTAGAACTTGCTAATAAGTATTCTTATAACGAAGTTTTTACAACCATTCATTTGCCAGAGCTTTCTTTGAAGACGCAGCTTCAAGCGTTGAAATATATTTCTAAAGAAAGAAAAAAATATAATTTAGAGCTAACGGTTGATGTTGGTGGAAACTATATTTGCGATGTTTTAAATAGTGAATTGATAATTCAACTATTAAAAGAAAGCGAAATCGATTTTATTAGATTGGATTATGGTTATTTGATTGATGATGTAAGAACTTTATATAAAAGATTAAATTTAAAGGGTTTTGTGTTAAACGCTTCAATCTTTAATGAAAAAGAGTTTATTGAACAAGTAGATAAATTAAAAAATATTGACAATAATATTCAAATAAGGGCTTGTCATAATTTCTATGTTAGAGAAGAAACAGGATTGGATGAAATGTTTGCGCTTAAACAAGATGCTTATATAAGAAAATATAATATTCCTATCTATTATTGTATTCCATCACATTCAAGTCCTAGACCTCCTTTATATCAATGCTTATGTACTTTAGAGAAACATAGAAATATGGGGCTGGAAGATATAATTTGTGACTTATATATAAATCATAATTTAAATGCTTTTATGTTAGCTGATGAGTGGTTTAGCGAAAATGAATTTAAAGTGATTGATGATACGTTAAATGGTTTATGTAAAGAGCTTAATGATGTTGAGGATATAAAGGTTCGTGTATTTAATGTAACGACAAAAGAGGAAGAGGAAATCATCCTTAAGGAACATGAATTTAGATTGGATTCCCCATATTACTTATTAAGATCTCTGTCTTCTAGACAAATGGCAGAGTTTTCTAAGGAGATTGAACCAAATAATACCATTTTGCGTAGGAAGGCTTATATAACTATAGATAACTTGCTTAATAAGAGGTATTCTGGTGAACTTCAAGTTGTATTAGAGGATAAATGTGAGAAAGCATCTTGTAATGTTGTTGGCGAAATTGTTGATATGCAAGATTTAATTAAGCTTAGAAGATTTAAAGAAGGTATTAAATATCGTTTTGTGAGGGAATTATGAAAGTAACAGCAGAAATTGGTGTGATGCCAAAGGAATACTTCAAACATTTGTGTGATATTACGATAAAAGATATTAAGAAGTCTACAAATAAAGAGGTGTCTTTAAAAGATTTGTTAGATGGATATCATTATGAAAAGATAGTTCCTTTTAAGAAAAGAGAAGCGATTATTTCCATGAGTGTAGGCCCTTTGATTGAAGATAAATATTTTATTATGGAATATGAAACTAAGGATACAAAGTGTTTATATTATTATGATTTTTCATCTAAGGATGGAAAGAACTATGTAACTTATTCTGAAGAAAATAATTATAAAAAGGATACGATAGGGAATAAACTTGGGACTTTGAAGCGTAAGTTTGATGAAAAGGCTTTGAAGAGAAGAATTTTTAACAATATTGAATTAACAACCACATATATAAAGAATCACAGGGAGGAAAAATAAGATGGTGGATATTAAAAATTTAGGTACTGAACAAAGAAATGAAAAGACAAAGGATTTGGATTTACTTTCTACAATGGACATCCTAAAGATTATGAATGAAGAGGATTTAAATGTTGTAGCAGGAGTAAAGAAAGCTTTACCACAAATTGAAAAAGTAGTTGAGGCTATGATTGTAGCTTTGAAAAATGGTGGTCGCGTTATCTATGTTGGAGCTGGAACTTCGGGTAGAACAGGTATTATCGATGCAGTAGAATGTGGTCCAACATTTAGTTGTACATATGAGTTCTTAGGCTTAATTGCTGGTGGCTATGGCGCTATTGTTAAGGCTGTTGAAGGCGCGGAAGATAAGAAAGAATTGTGTGTAGAAGATTTAAAGAATAATAATTTTACTAGTAAGGACTTACTTGTTGGTGTAGCAGCATCTGGAAGAACACCATATGTTATTGGTGGTATTGAGTATGCTAAAGAGATTGGTGCTAAGACAGCTTGTGTATGTTGTAATTTGAATACTAAGATTGGCGCGATGGTTGATTATCCAATTGAGGTTAGTGCTGGTCCTGAAGTATTAACTGGTTCTACAAGACTTAAATCAGGAACTTGCCAAAAGGTAATCATTAATATGTTATCAACAGCTTCAATGGTTAGTCTTGGCAAAGTGTATAAGAATCTAATGGTAGATGTTATGGCTACTAATGAAAAGCTTGTAGAAAGATGTAGACAAATTGTTATGGCAGCAACTGATTGTGATTGGGAAAAGGCTGATGAAGCTTTAAAGATTTCTAATAATCATTGTAAGGAAGCTATTGTTATGATTCTTTTGAATGTTGATTTAGATACCGCAAAAGAAAAGTTAGCTAGTGCTGGTGGCTTTGTAAGAAAAGCAGTAGAACATGAATGAGCATTTTGATGTAGTTGTAATAGGTGGTGGTATAGCTGGTGTTGCGAGTGCTTTAAGTGCTGCTAGAGATAATAAAAAGGTAGCTTTAATTGAGAAACAGTGTGTTCTTGGTGGCTTAGCTACATCTGGTTTAATAGCTATTTATCTTCCTATATGTGATGGTCTTGGACATCAAGTTTCATTTGGAATTAGCGAAGAGCTTTTGAGATTGTCGATTCAAATGGGTTGTCAACGAAAATATCCAAAAGCTTGGCTTGAGGATGGAAACTTAAAAGAAAAGGCTAATCAACGTTTTGAAGCTCAATATAATCCCAATTATTTCGCTTTATTATTAGAAAAACTGTTATTGGAGAATAATGTAACTGTTTATTATGATGCTTTGTTGACAATGGCATCAATAAATAAGGGATTGATAAGTTCAATTAGTGTAGAGACGCTAGAGGGCGAAAAGACAGTTTTTGGTGCTTCGTTTGTGGATTGTAGTGGCGATGCTAAGCTTGCTTATTTGGTTAATGAGAAGACAAGGGTTTATCAGAAAGGTAATATCGTAGCTGGCTGGTATTATTACATGGAAGATGGCAAATTACTGTTGAATAAGCTTGGTGTTGTTGAGAAGACTAATTCGATTGATTCTGATCGAAAGAGTGAAGAACCTTTAACTAAAAGCCGTTTCTTTGGTGGTTCATATGATGATCAAACTAGTTTTATATTAGAGTCGCATCAACAGACTTTATTGGATATCAATAATAGAAGGAAGCAGAATAGCAGTTTTGAAGTAACTACATTGTCTATGATGCCTGAAATGAGGATGACAAGGTGTGTTAACTCTTATAATGTACTCTTTGATGACATTAACAACAAACATACTGATAGTATAGGACTTATTGCGGACTGGCGAAGAAGGGGGTATGTCTATGAACTTCCCTTTAGAACAATAGAAACAAGCATAAATAATCTGTTTGTAGCAGGTAGATGCATCAATGTTAATGATGAAATGTGGGATATCACAAGAGCTATTCCTTGTTGTGCGGTTAGTGGCGAGGCTGCTGGTTTAGCTGCTAGCATGTTTGTTGATAATAAGAATGTAGATATTAAATTACTTCAAAGTAAATTAAAAGAAAATGGTCAAAAATTATTTATTGAAGAAATTGAATAATTCATACTAAAACGAAGAGATTTGATGTTTTATATCAAATCTTTTTCTTTTCATGTGTTAACATATTACTAGTCCATAAAGAGAGGCGGAGAGACAAGCTCTATGAAACCTCAGCAACCACTAGATATAGATGGTGCTAATGCTTGTATGATGGGTTGAATGTGTTTTTATGCCCATCAGTCGATGGGTTTTCTTTTCTCTTTTTGGCTAATAGGAGGAAAAATATGTTTGAAAAAGTAAATCCCTGTCATCCTGATAAGGTGGCAGATAGAATCGCAGGTGCTATTGTTGATTTGGCTTATACTAAGCAAGATAATCCAAAGGTTGCGGTTGAGGTGCTGATTGGTCATGGTGATTGTCATATTATCATGGAAACTTCTTGTGCTTTTGAAAAGAAGGAAATCGAGAGTATTGTGGCAAGAATTGCTGGTAATGTAAGATGTGATATTGTGGCGGTTGCTCAAGATGAACATCTAGCAGGTAATCAAAAGGATAAGGTAAGATGTGGTGATAATGGTATCTTCAGGGGTATGCCAGTTACTGATGAACAAGTTAAGTTGTCTAAGATTGCTAGAGATATTTATAATAGATATCCAAGTGATGGTAAGTATGTATTGAGTGGTGATCGTTTGATTATTTGCCAAAGTAGAGCGAGTAGCGATGAACTTCTTGAATTATATCCAAATAGTGAAGTAAATCCTTTAGGTGATTGGGATGGTGGCTACAATGTTGATAGTGGGGCTACTAATAGAAAATTAGGCAGTGACATGGGTGATGGTGTTACTGGTGGTGGTTTACATGGCAAGGATTTGTCTAAGGCTGATGTGAGTGTTAATATCTATGCACATTTAAAGGCACAAGAACTAAATAAGCCAGTTACCTTATGTTGTGCTATTGGTGATGAAACTATTGATGGTAGACCTTATAGTGAGATTGTAGAGATTGCAAAAGAGTATATTAATTCACTTGGTGGCTTTGAAGAGTTCGCTAAGTGGGGTTTAATTTAAATATTTTGTATAATATAAGTGGAGGATGAAGATGAAAAAGATTTTAACTACACTTATGGCTATGCTTGCACTATTCACATTAGTTGCATGTTCAAAGGGAAATGATGAAAAGTTTCCAACTGATTTAAATAAGCTAATGGATGCAGTTTATGCAGGGCTAGATGATGAAGTACCTTCAACTAGAAGAGAAAAGGTTACTGCTGATAATGTTGAGTATTATTTAGGTCTAAGTGAATGTAACTTTGAAGAGGCTTTAGCTAGTGAGCCTGATATGAGTTCGATTGCTCATTCTGTGGTTCTTGTCAAGGCAAAGAGTGCAAGTGATATTGATGCGCTTAAGAAAGAAATTTCTGAAAACTTAAATCCTAATAAATGGATTTGTGTGGGAGTTGAAGAAATTAAGATGGCATCACATGATAACATCTTACTTGTCGTGATGGATGATGAAGTTGGCGATAAGATGATTGAGAATTTTAATAATTTAAGTAAGTAAGGGTCTTCGAAAGAAGCCTTTTCTTTTGGTACAATGACAATATGATATTCTCAAGTGTTAGTTTCTTATTTTATTTCTTTCCTATTGTGCTTATGCTTTATTTTTTAAGTCCTAGGAAATATCGTAATTTAATATTGTTTATAAGTAGTTTATTCTTTTATTTCGTAGGAGAGAAACAATATACATTGATTCTATTGTTTTCATGTGTTTTTAATTATTTTTATGCGAAAAGGATTAGGGATAAAAAAACTTTATGGTTTGGTGTAATAGTCAATTTATCTTTGTTGATATATTTTAAATATACTAATTTTATTGTGAATGATGTATTAGGTTTTAATAATTTAGTAAATATTGTTTTGCCTATTGGCATATCATTCTTTACTTTCCAGGCAATCAGTTATTTGATTGATGTATATAGGGGTGATGTAAAGGCTAGTAAGTCATTTATTAACTTTGGCACTTACTTAACTTTCTTTCCACAACTTATCGCAGGTCCTATTGTAAGATATGAGACTGTTAATGGGGAATTGATTGATAGAAAAGAAAATGTTGATGATGCAAGTAGGGGTATAACCCGTTTTTGTGTAGGCTTATTTAAGAAAGTAGTAATCGCAGATACTTTAGGAAGTATAGTAAAACTATTAAGTGCTATTAAGGTACGCTCTAGTTTATCTTATTTCTTGGAAATGATTAGTGCTACGATGCAACTATATTATGATTTTAGTGCCTATAGTGATATGGCTATTGGTATGGCTTTGATATTTGGTTTTCATTTCTTAGAGAATTTTAATTATCCTCTAATCGCAACATCAGTTAAAGATTTCTGGCGTAGATGGCATATTTCTTTGTCGTCTTTCCTAAAAGATTATATTTATATTCCCCTTGGCGGTAGTAGATGTTCTAATTCAAGATATATCTTTAATTTGCTTGTGGTGTGGTTTTTAACCGGTTTCTGGCATGGCGCTGATTATAACTTTATTCTTTGGGGCTTGTATTTTGGCTTAGTTTTAATAATTGAAAAATTTGTCTTTAGAGGTTTCTTTGATAGACATAAGATAATTGGTTTTGTGTATACAGCTTTGATTGTGAATATATCTTTTGTGATTTTTAATCATTCTAATCTTTTGGATATTAAAAATTTCATAGTTGGATTATTTAATTTCAAATATTTAGTTGATAAGGAAACCTTATTCTATTTAAAGAACTATGTGGTGTTCTTTACTGTGTGTATCGTTGGTATTACGCCATTATGTAAAAATATTTATTCTAGGTTAAAGAATAAGGATTTGCTTAATATAGTACTGGTGGTCTTGTTATTGATTGTATCAACAGCATATATTATTGATGCGACTTTTATGCCGTTCTTATATTTTAGGTTTTAGTTTATGAAAAAGTTATTGATTATTATATTTGTATCTTTTATTAGCTTATTTGGTTTTATAAGTCTTTTTAATAAGGAAGAAATATCGATTTATGAAAGAAGGAAGTTAAAGGCTTTTCCTAAAATAAAAGACAATAATAATTTCTTTGATGATTTAGATAAGTATTTAAGTGATCATTTTATTATTAGACAAGACTTTAGGGAAGTGAAGGGTTTTGTGAACTATAATCTTTTTAATATTTCGATTAATAATAAGGTGACTATTAAGGATGATTACTTGTTTGAGCTGACGGAAACAAATTATAAATCTTTGGATAATATTGTGGCTAAGGTGGATGAAATTATTACAAGGTTTGATATTAATGACTATGAATTTATAGCTATTCCTTTAAAGAATCATTATGCTAGTTTGGATAATGTGAGTGAAGAGATTGATGAGTATCTTGGGGTAAGAATGGATAATTATCACTCATTGAAAGATTTGTTGTCATTATCAGATTATTATCATACTGATATTCATCTAAAACAGGATAGATTAGGTAGTGTTGTTAGTAAGATACTAGAGTTGTGTGATGTAGAAGAAAAAGATATAGAGTATTCATTTAATACATATGATAAGTTCTATGGTTCTTTATATGCCAAGATGGCTATAAGTATGAAACCTGATACGATTACTTATTTGACTAATGATTTGTTGGATAGTATAAAGGTCTATAGTGTTGAAGATAAAGACTTACTGGATGTCTATAATGTGTCAGAACTTGAATCACTTGATCCATATAGTATTTATTTAAATGGCCCTAAGGCTTATTTAAAGATTGTGAATAAGAATGTTGAGGATAGAAAACTGATTATTTTTAGAGATTCATATACATCTAGTATTGCGCCATTGTTGATTCCTTATTTTAGTGAAATAGAATTGATCGATTTAAGATATTACGGTAGTGACTTATTAAATATTGATGGTAATACTAAGGTTTTGTTTATTTATGGAAGTGAAGTGTTAAATAATTCGTTTAGTATTAAATAAGGTATTGAATTTTTTGGCTTTAATGGTATGATATTTTTGTTCATTAGTTCTTTTTTAGCTTTAATATAAAGGCTTTTGGGAAATGATAGGTATGCCCATCTATTTTGATGGGCTTTATTTATTTGGTGGACAGAAAATTAGGAGGAGATTTTTCAAATGGAAAAACAAAGTGTTGGTAAGATTCTTCTTGGTAAGTGGGATACTAAGACAATTGTTGGTGTTGCGATTGGTGTTGCATTGTTTGGCGTCTTAATGGACTATGCTTCTATTAAGGTTTTCACAAACACAAACTTAACTTTAGCTATGATCGTTCCTGTTATCGTTGGTGGACTATTTGGACCTCTACCTGCAGCTTTAGCTTGTGGTTTAGGTAACTGTTTAGCTGACTTAATCGGTGGCTGGGGCATGTGGTTTGACTGGTCAATCGGTAATGCTTTCTTAGGCTTCTGTGTTGGTTGTTTAAAGTTATATGGTGCTGATATCGAAAACGGTAAGTTTGATGCAAAGCAAATGATTATCTATGTAATTGTTGCGGTTGTTGGTAATGCCTTAGCATTTGGTGTTGTTACACCTATTTTCTCTGCATTGCTATATCAATCAGAATTAACTATTACTTTCATTCAATCTTTAACAGGCGGTATTTCTAATACAATCGTGCTTGTTGTTGCTGGTATTCCTATTCTTAAGGCATTGGCTGCAAGAAACGCAAAAGCTACAAACCTAACTAAAGAATAATTATGTTAAAAGAGCCTATAATTGAGTTCAAGGATTTTAGTTTTCGTTATAAATCTCAAAACGAAGCTACTTTAAAGAATATCAATTTAACTATCTATAAGGGAGAGAAGGTATTATTACTAGGTCCTTCTGGTTGTGGCAAGTCAACTCTTGCTAATTGTATCAATGGAATTATTCCATTCTCTTTTAATGGTGAAATAAAGGGTTCATGTAAAATTGCTGGAGTAGAGTCTTCTACTTCCAGCATTTTTAAATTAAGTTCGGTTGTTGGAACGGTATTACAAGATTCTGATGCCCAGTTTGTTGGTTTGTCGGTGGGCGAAGATATCGCATATGCTTTAGAAAATAATATGGTTCCAAGAAACGTGATGCTTAAGAAAGTTAAGGATGCGGCTACTATTGTTCATATGGAAGATTTCTTAGAGTCTGTTCCATATAATCTTTCTGGTGGTCAGAAACAAAGAGTTTCTCTTGCTGGTATCATGCATGATGATGTCCAAATTTTGTTGTTTGATGAGCCTCTAGCTGCGCTAGATCCTCAAATGGGTAATCAAGCTATCGCTTTAATTGATGAGATTCAAAAGGAAAATGAGAAGACAGTACTAATTATTGAACATCGTTTAGAGGATGTTTTATATAGACCTGTTGATCGTATTATTTTGATGTGTGATGGTGAGATTATCGCCGATACTACTCCTGATAAATTATTATGTAGTGAAAAGCTTAGAAAAGATGGCATTAGAGAGCCGCTTTATCTAAGTGCTTTGAATATGGCTTCTTGTAAGTTTAGTGAAGATGATCATCCAAGTGATATCTTCTCTATGAATCTTGATAAGTATAAGGATAAACTAGTTTCTTATTTTACTAGTGTTAAGACTTGTGATGTGAAAAAGAGCAATGAGTGCTTACTAGAAGTAAAGAATGTTTCTTATAAGTATAAGAATCGTAATGTGAAGGTTCTTGATGATGTATCTTTTAAGGTCTATAAGGGCGAGAAGATTGCGATTGTTGGTAAAAATGGTGCTGGTAAGTCTACTATCGCTAAGATGTTGTGTGGGGTTATTAGACCACTTGAGGGTGAGATACTTTTAAATGGTGAGAATTATTTAGAGTATTCTATTAAGGAAATTGGTCAAAAGATTGGCTATGTTATGCAAAATCCTAATCAGATGCTTGTTAAGGATATCATCAAAGATGAGGTTTCTTTGGGACTAAAACTAAATGGCTATAGTGACGAAGAAATTGATAAGCGTATTGAAGAGGCTTTAAAGATGTGTAACTTGTGGCCTATGCGTAATTGGCCAGTTGGTGTTGTAAGCTATGGTCAAAAGAAGAGAGTTACTATCGCTTCTATCTTGGCTATGAAGCCTGAGATTATTGTGCTTGATGAACCTACTGCAGGACAAGATTATAAGGTATATACCGAGATTATGTCATTCTTAGAGGAATTAAATAGGGACTATGGTATTACTATCTTGTTTATTACTCATGATATGCATTTGGCTATTGAATATACTGATAGGGCTATCGTGTTTGCGGAAGGAAAGTGTGTTGGTGATGATTCTGTTTATAAGATCTTGTCTAATAATGAGATTATTGAGATGGCTAATCTTAAACAAACTTCACTTTATACTTTGGCAAAGAGAATTGGTGTTAAGCCAGAACTTATGATTGATTCGTTTATTAGCGAGGAAAGGAGAAGAAGACATGAATCATAGTGATATTATTAATCTTACTCCTGGTTCGACTTTTCTTCATCGTTTGACAGGTACTACTAAGGTTAGACTTTTTATTGTGTTAATTGTTTATGTAATGATGTCTTTTGATTTCCGTTTGATTGCACCATTATTTGTGATTGCACTAATTGGTCTAATTTCACTTAAACCTAAGTGGAAGACTTTGAAGGTTATTATTATCATTGTTGTGTTGATGAATGTCTTTAATATCTTCTTGTTCTGGTTGGCTGATCCTCATTATGGTTTATCACTAACAAATGATGATACAGTCTTGTTTGCGTTTAATAGTTATCTAGTGGTTACAAGGGGTACTTTATGGTATCTAGGGGTTAGACTTTTGAAGATGCTTACTTCTTTCTTGGTTTCGATGTGTTTTATTATTTCAATTACACCAAGTGAGATGGCTGCTGGTTTGACTTCTATTGGTCTTCCTTATAAGTTTGGTTCTATTGTTGAGATTGCCTTTAGATATATTCCTGATATTTCTAGAGACTATGAGAATATCTCTATTTCTATGCAATGTAGAGGTCTAGAACTAGATAAGAAGAAGGCTTCTCCGTTTGAGCGTTTGAAACAAACGGTTATGATTTTAATTCCTTTGGTTATCACATCTTTTGATAGAGTTAATGATATTGCCAATGCGATGGATTTAAGAGGTTTTGGTAAGCATAAGAAGAGAACTTATTACGCTGAACATGAGATTATTAAGGGTGAGAAGATTTTCATTGCCTTCTATCTTATTGTGTTTGCGTTTGTAATTTTCTATTCTATTTATTCTAGAGTAGTTACTTTCCCTACTAAGATGTGGATTTATTGGTAATTATATGGATTATAAGAAAATATTTGATGATAATCTTGAAACTTTAAGGTCTTTATTGAAGATTAATTCTATTTATGATGAAAAGACTGTAGATGATTTGCATCCTTATGGAAAGGGTTGCAAAGAGGCTTTGGATTTCATGAAGGACTTAGCGATTAAAGATGGTTTTATAGTTAAGGATTATGATAACAAGGCTATATCTATCAGCTATGTTGATAATGAAGATGAAAGAATTGATGTAGTTAGTCACTTGGATGTTGTCAGCGTTGATGATAAGTGGTCATATGATCCTTTTGGTGCTGTGATTAAAGATGGTAAACTTTATGGTCGTGGTAGTGAAGATATGAAGACTGCTGCTTTCTTGTCTTATTTAGTTTTGAGAGAATTAAGAAATAAGTATCCTGATGTAAAAAGAGAGATTAGGGTAGTGTTTGGTAGCGATGAAGAGCGTACGATGGATGATATGCGTCACTACTGTTCTGTTGTTAAGAAGCCTTTGTTTGCGTTTTCGCCTGATGGCACTTTCCCTATGGTCATTGGTGAAAAGGGTGCTTTGATGTGGACAATAAGTGGCGATTATGATGGTGTTATTGAGTCACTTGATGGTGGTATTCAGTGTAATGTGGTTCCTCCTTATGTTGATTGTACACTTAAGGATGATAGGTATACAGAAGAATTAAGGAAGTACTTCTTAGATAAGAAGGCTACTGTTGAAACAATCGATGGTAAGACTGTTATTCATGTAGATGGTGTGGCAGTGCATTGTTCAAGATGTTTTGATGGTGTTAATGCGATTAATGTCTTGTTGAAGGGTTTAGCTGAGGTTTGTGAAGATAAATTGTGTAAGAATCTTTATGATATCTTGGGTGAGGACTATGGTGCCGGATTAGATTCTAAGGTTGATGAGGTGTTTGATACTTGTTTGACTGTTAACTTGGGCCGTTTAATTATTAAAGATGGTAAGATTAATGGTCAGGTTGATGCAAGATATCCTGCTACTTTAACAAGCGCTGAGTTGACAAAGAAATTTAAAGAAAAAGCTATGTTTAATGTTTCTTTGGATTATGATGATCCTCCAACTTTGAATAGTTTGGATGATCCTTATATCAAGGAAATGTTGAATGTTTATGATGGTGTTATGCATGATGGTTTAAAGCCTTATGTGTCAGGTGGTGTATCTTATTCTAAGGTGTTTAAGCATTGTGTAACCTTTGGTATGAATATGCCTAATAAAGAAAACTTAGCTCATCAGGTTGATGAATATGTAGAGCTTGATGATTGTGTTAAGGCTTTAGAAATTTATTACAAGACTTTTGAAAGATTTATTGAAATGGAGATTTAATTAATGAAGAAGATGTTAGTGTTTCAAACGGACTTCACTTATGCAGAAGGTGCTGTACCTTCAATGTTGGGTGTTGTTAAGAGCGTTGATTTAGATATTGAGTGTATAACCGCAACACATCAAATTCCTCAATATGATACTTATTCTGCATCGTTCAGATTGTATCAATATATCGATTTTTGGCCAAAGGGTACTATTTTTGTGTCTGTTGTTGACCCGGGTGTTGGTACTGCTAGAAGAGCTTGTGTTGCTAAGACTAAGAATGGTTATTTCATCGTTACTCCTGATAATGGTAGTTTGACTCATGTTTATAACAAGTGGGGTATCGAGGAAGTAAGAGAGATTGATGAGACTGTTAATAGACTTCATCGTGATGATAATGGTTATGTTTCTATTTTCCATGGTCGTGATTTATTTGGTTATTGTGCAGCTAAGTTAGCTAGTGGCAAGATTAGTTTTGAGGAAGTTGGACCTACTTATCCAGTTGAAGAGATTGTTAGACATGATTTGCATAAGGCGCAAATTGTTGATGGTAAGTTAGAGGGTACTTTTGAGATTAATGATCCTAACTTTGGCAATCTTTGGACTAATATCCCATTGGATTTATTTAAGGAAATGGGTTTTAAGATGGGTGATAGCGTTAAGACTACTATTTATTTAAATGATGAGGTAGTTTATAGTTGGAATCTTCCTTATTATGATTCATTCGGTAAGGCTCCTGCTAAATCTATTATGATTTACAATAATGAATTAAATAATATGGCTTTAGCTGAGGTAGTTGGCAATTTATGTAAGAATTATGATTTAGATTTTAGAAAGGGTTATAAGTTGGTATTTGAACATGAATAATTTATTAGTATTTCAAACAGATTTCGGTTTGGATGATGGCGCTATTAGTGCTATGGAAGGTGTTTCTTTTGGTGTTTCTCAAAGCTTGAATATTCGTCATTTGACTCATAATATTCCTCAATATAACATCTTTGACGCTTCTTATAGACTTTTCCAAGCAATTGGTTACTGGCCAGAAGGAACAGTGTTTGTATCAGTTGTTGATCCAGGTGTTGGTAGTGCTCGTAAGTCAGTTGTAGCGAAGACTAAGACTGGTCAATATATCGTTACTCCAGATAATGGTACTTTGACTCATATTAATAAGTTTGTTGGTATTGAGGAAGTAAGAGAGATTGAAGAAAGAGTTAATCGTTTAAAGAATTCTGAATTATCTTATACTTTCCATGGTCGTGATGTTTATGCTTATACTGGCGCTCGACTTGCTTCTAATACTATTGATATGGAAGGTGTTGGTCCTAAGCTTAATGTTGAGGATGTTGTTGAGTTAGAACTTTATGGTTGCAAGGAAATTGAAAATGGTGTTAAGGGTCAAATTGATATCCTTGATGTTCGTTTTGGTTCATTATGGACTTCTATCCCATATGAAGAATTCAAGAAGTGTGGATTTAAGTTTGGTGATAATGTCCTAGTAAAGATTTATAATAGAGATGTTTGTGTTTATACAAATACAATCAACTATGGTAAGTCTTTTGCGGATGTACCAATTTCAACTCCTATTATTTATATGAACTCTTCTTATCATATCGCTGTTGCGATTAACCAAGGTTCATTTGCGAAGGCATATAACATTGGTGTTGGTAGTGATTGGAAGATTACTATGCAAAAGAGTATCTAATTAATACTGTTAGTTAATTAAATTGAATCGGTTGTCTACATTAATATGGGCAACCTTTTTGTTTATCCACTTTTCCACGTTTAAAGTGGCAAAAATATGGGAATATGTTGGGAATAATAACAGTCATTTCCTTTCTATAATCGCCTTATAAGTGAGGTGTAAGAAATGGAAAATGAAATTATTGTGTTTAAGAATGGTGAATTAGAACTAGAAGTAAATGTGAGTGAAGATAGAGAAAATGTTTGGTTATCTAAACAACAGATGGCAGAGCTTTTTCAAAGAGATAGAACCGTAATATCTAAACATCTTAAGAATATTTTTGAAGAGGGCGAATTGGCGGAAATTAACAACGTGCAAAATTTGCACGTTGTTAATGTAAAACAACTTGTACCATTTTATTCATTAGATGTAATCATCTCTTTAGGTTATCGTGTTAAATCACCTAATGGCATTATCTTTAGAAAATGGGCAACCTCAATTCTTAAGGATTATATGATTAAGGGATATTCTATTAATCAGAAGAGATTAGATGCTTTAAATAAGACCATAGAAATACAATCAAGGATGTTAGCTTCTACATTAGAGATAGATGCTAAGGAAGTATTAAGTGTAATAGAAACATATTCTAATGCCCTGTCTTTATTAGATGATTATGATCATGGAACTATAAGTAAACCTAAAGGAAAGAATTCAATATATGAATTAACATATAAGGAATGTAAAGACTTAATAGATTCAATGAAGTTTAATTCAAGTGTCTTTGGAATAGAAAAAAGCCTACAAATACTGAGCTTAATTGCCTTATTAAAAATATGTCCCTAAAAATTTAAGGTGTAAACTTTTAAAGACACATTTTCAGTTTTTATTTATAAATTATTTTCATATAAAAAGTGAACCTCCCAAGTTTATTCAACTTTGAGAGGCTAACTTCAAATCACAACTTTTTAAATACAAAAATATTTGTTAAACCTTTTTAATGTCTATATAACTGTTGAAAAATTTTAGAATAATATTTAGGTTTGTGCAAGTTGCTACTATATAATGCATTAAACATTAATATCAACTATATTTATCCATGACATATGTCAATAATCTATGTAGAAAGTACATATTTTTCCATTAGGACAACAAATACGGTTGCTGTCATAATAATGATTAACGAAAAAGGGATAAATAAGACATTAAAATATTTTACTTGTTCAATAAAGATACCACCAATAAATACAATGACTACTAATGTCGTTATAACAATTAATTCCTTCTTTAATGCATGTATTTTGTTTTTTAAAATGGCAATTCCATCAGCACTTGTTTTGACCTTATTTATAAATGAAATTGTGAAATATATGATTATTGCTAAACCTAGTAAATCTGAGACTACATAAAAAATAAAATTATTAAAAAGTTTAAAGAATTCTATTTCGATATTTACAAGATTATGCCATAGTTCGCTTTTAAAAAACATTCCCGTTAAAAGGGTTGACATTATAAAAACGATGCTAGTAATAAAAATACTTACATATATTTTTTTGATATTTATCATAATTCACAAACTCCCAGTTCTTCATAATAATTTGTACAAACCTTATCAATAGTAACTCTACAAGCAATCCATACACTGGCTTTACATATTAGTGCTGCTACAAAAAATAGTTCAATTTAAAATTAAATTGAACTACAATAAAATACCGGTCTTATACCTTGAAACATAGTAATAATGCACGTTAATAAATCGTAAACTCTTCATACTTCATTATAATCATAAATGTCAAAAAATAAAATCTTTTAAGTATTCTCTTTTTAAAATGATACCCAAGTAGTGGGCTTCACTCAGACAGTGAATCTACCCACTACTTGGGTATTTTTATGAAGAAGACATATACTAAACAAGAGATAAAAATATTGAGCGAAAACCCCAATGTTAAATATGTAAGAAGGAACAGATTGGGTTTAACTTTGGAATTTAGACAGAAGTTATATGACGAATGGGCTAAAGACTATAGAATCGGAACCATCAGAAAAGTTTTAAATGAGAATGGCGTTGATGCAAGAATGACCGAAAAAATCTTTTATATTTCATTATTAAGGATCATCCTTTTGCGGATGGTTGTAAAAGAATTGGTGCTTCTTTATTCTTAGAGTTTCTTAATAAGAATAAACACTTAATCATTGATGGTAAACAAATAATCTCTAATAGTGCTTTAGTAGCGATTACTTTAATGATTGCAGAGTCTAGACCTGAAGAGAAGGATGTGATGGTTAAGTTAGTTATGAATTTTTTGAGATATTAAAAATATAAATTATTAGAATGTTTAGGAGATATTTCAACTGTCACAAAATTTGCGACAGTTGAAATCTTAAGGACATTTAAACCGTTAAAAGTGGTTATTGCAGTTTTTGCAATAACCACTTTAGTAGTTCTCAATAGTTAAGGTTTTGACATCATTCCCAATAGCGATACGCAAAAAATGTGTCTTGCTTTTAAGAGTGTTATGTTTTACTGAAAAGGAATGTGCAAATTTTGCACGTTGCAATTTTTTAGTACGTTCATTTTTTTAGCATACTAAAAAAGAGCTATCAATTAATAGCTCCTTGTAGGTTAGGTGTAATCATATATGATTTGCCGTGTTTCTTGTATAGATAAGTAGATACAAACATTGTAGTTAGTTCTGCAAGTGGCATCGTTAACCAAACACCAGTAACTCTCATGAATGTAGGTAATACTAGGATGTAGATGACTACAAGTATTAATGATCTAAGTGTTGATACAATGGCCGATAATAGGCCGTTACCTAAGGCTGTGAAGTAGCCTGAGATAAAGACATTGAAGCCAATGAATAAGAATATTGGGTTAAATATCTTTAGGCCATACCATGTTATGTCAAATACATGTCCGTTTTCTACGAAGATATGAATGATGTCTTTACCAAAGATGTATGAGATAGCGGTGATTATTATTGCGGTAATAATAATGCTCATGAAACTATATCTAGTTGTTTCGTTTATTTTGTCATAGTCTTTAGATCCAATGTTATAGCTAACGATTGGTGCTGCACCTACTGCGATTCCCATGTAGAAGGAAATAAAGAAGTAGTAGATGTTCATGATTATGGTTACAGCTGCTACACCATCTTCTTGGAAATATTTAAAAATTATAATATTGAATAAGAATGTAGTGATACCAGTTGATAGTTCTGTTAACATTTCACTACTTCCGTTGGCGCATGATTTAAGTAAAACATTCCAATCTATCTTGGGTTTGGTGAATTTAATGTTACTAAATTTAAGAAAATATACTAATCCTATAAGCATGCTTATTGAGATTGATGATAGGGTGCCAAAAGCTGCACCTATGGTTCCTAAATTGAATATGGCAACTAGTATATAATCGAATACCACATTTAAGATAAGTCCAATTAATGACATGATCATACCAATATCAGATCTTCCATCGGTTCTTACAAGATATTCAAAGAATAGTTTAAAGGACATAGGTATGCTTCCTAAGAATATTACTAGGGCATATGGTAGTACGTGTACTAATAGTTTTTCACTACTTCCAAGGAAGATACAAATGGGTTTTAAAAATACGACACCAAAGATTGTGAATAGGGTAGCTAATATTAATAGTACGATGTTGATGAAGGTGAAGATTTCGTTGGCTTCTTGTTGTTTCTTTTGACCAAGTTTTTCACCTATAATAGCTCCAGATCCTGTTGCTAACATGACGGATGTTCCAAAGATTATACAGGTTATTGGGATTACGATGTTGATGCCAGCTAGAGCATCTGAGCTAACGTATTTGGATACAAAGAAACCATCGATGGCAGTATAGAATGATAAGAATATCATTGTTAGTACCGAGGGTACTAGGTATTTTAAAAATTGAGGGTAGCTCATTTTATTTTCAAAACAGTTCATATTTTCTCCTGATTTAACAATATCTAATACTAAACTATATAGTAAGTATATAGTCAAGAAGTTTTTTAAAAAATGTGTTGTCAACACCTAAAATGATGAAACTATATTTAATGAAAATCTTATTCATAATTTTGTTTACAATTTTATAAGTTAGCCTATCCTTTTATTGTTGCGGTCATTATAATTGTAATGGTTGAACATTCAACTATAATCTAAACTATAGGAGAAACTGATTATGAATCAAATAAAAAAGCGTAAGGGCAATTTGGTAGCTTATGACCCTGAGAAGATAAGAGTAGCTATCACTAGTGCTAATCATGATATTAAGAAGAAGGCTTCTGATGCAGAAATTGAAGTTATCTTTGAGGCGGCTAAAAATGAGGTTGAGGAGCTTTTAACTAATCATAATGTTTCTGTAGAGGAGATTAACGATGTCGTTGAAAGAGCGATGATGAAATATGATTGTTACGAGTTGGCTAAACAATTTATCGAATATCGTTATCGTCATAAATTAATTAGAGAATCAAATACAACTGATGAATCTATTTTTGAATTGATTAATGGTAAATCAGAGTATTGGAATGAAGAGAATTCAAATAAGAATGCAAGACTTGTTACTACTCAACGTGACTATATTGCGGGTATTGTGAATACTGATATCGCTAGAAGATTCTTACTACCTAAGGATGTGGTTAAGGCTCATGATGAGGGCATTATCCATGAACATGATATGGATTATCTAGCGGATTTCGCAAGACATAATTGTGAGCTTATCAATCTTGAGGATATGCTTCAAAATGGCACAGTTTTAAATGGGGTAATGATTGAAAAGCCACATCGTTTTATTACAGCAAGTACTATTGCAACTCAAATCATGACTGCGGTTAGCGCTTCTAGTTATGGTGGTTTAACAGTTACTTTGACTCATTTAGCACCTTTTGTAAGATCTAGTTTCTATAGACACTATAAATTCTTTGTAAAGGAAGTGCTTGAACAAGAATTGAATGCGTTGATTAACGAAGATACAAGAATGGATAGTGATGTTTATGCATCTATTCCTGCTGCCTTAGATTATGCGACTAAGCAAATTAAGAAGGAAGTTGAAGATGGTGTTCAAACTTTCAATTATCAAATTAATTCAATGTCTTCAACAAATGGTCAATCACCTTTCTGTTCAGTATTTATGTATCTAAATGAAACTGATGAATATAAAGATGAATTAGCTATGATTATCGAGGAATTTTTGAAACAAAGAATTCAAGGTTTAAAGAATGAAAAGGGTATTTATGTTACCCAAGCTTTCCCTAAGCTTCTTTATGTCTTGGAAGAAGATAATATTACCGAAGGTTCTAGATATTGGTATCTAACAGAATTGAGTGCTAAGTGCTCTGCTAAGCGTTTAGTTCCAGACTATGTTTCTGAGAAGATGATGAAGAGTCTTAAGATTAATAAGTTTGGTGTTGGCGATTGTTATGGTCCTATGGGTTGTAGATCTTTCCTAACACCGGATAGAATTGAGGGTAATCCTGCTAATGCCTTAAATTATGATCCAAATAAGGGTAAGTATTGGGGTAGATTCAATATGGGTGTATGTACAGTAAATCTATTTGATGCGGCTTTAAGTTCTAATCGTAATGAGGGTGAGTTCTGGAAATTATTAGATGATAGATGTGAATTATGTCATACAGGTTTGAAGGTTAGAATTAATAGATTAGCTAGTGCTACTAGTGATGTGGCTCCAATATTGTGGCAACATGGTGCTTTGGCAAGACTACAACCTCATGAGAAGTTGGAAAAGTTAGTATATGGTGGTTATTCTACTGCTTCACTTGGTTATGCAGCTTTATATGAATGTGTTAAGTATATGACAGGCTTGAATCTTACTGATAAAGAGGGTGAGGCTTTCGGTATGCGTGTCATGAATTTCTTGAATGATAAGTGTGCTAAGTGGAAGAAGGAAGAGAATATTGATTATTCAGTTTATGGTACGCCTCTTGAGACCACTACTTATAAATTTGCGAAGATGGCTAAGAAGAAGTTTGGCGATGATGTGTTTGTAAAACTTGATGGTCATGATAGAGATTATGTGACTAATTCAAGTCATACTCCTGTTTTCCAAAATATCGATGCGTTTGATAAGTTGGGTATTGATGGTAAGTTCCAAGAATTATCTCCGGGTGGTAATGTAATTTATATTGAGACACCTAATCTTCAAAATAATATTGAGGCAATCTTAGAAGTAATCAAATATATGTATGATCATACTATGTATGGTGAATTAAATACCAAGTCTGATTATTGTATGAATTGTGGTTATGATGGCGATATTATGGTTGTTGAGGATGAAAAGACTCATAAGTTAGTCTGGGAATGTCCAAATTGTAAGAACCGTGATCAAAACAAGATGCAGGTAACAAGACGTACTTGTGGTTATCTAGGTTCTCATTATTGGAATCAGGGTAGAACTGATGAGATTAGATCTAGAGTATTGCATCTAGATAATGTATGTGAATAATGCTGAAAGTCGCTGGCTATGCTGGCGATTTTTATGATATCGCTATACCCATGCTGGTAATATAGAAAAGGGTATAACGGGTATAAAAACTAAAGACTATATCAAATAGTGGAAACTTTTGTATAGATATCAGGTAAATTAATAGCACTTCTTTTAATTATTAAGTGTGCACCCAAAACTATATACTTTTTGGTGCAATAAGATAGATAAGAAGTATATTTTATTAAAAATCATCACTTGCAGAAGTGTGCTAATGATTTTATGTAAGTCCTTTATTTATCGCTATTTTTTAGAATAGAAATCTCTATAATGAAGCGTTTTAGGGTTACA
>CAKUTY010000002.1 GCA_934692455.1 uncultured Erysipelotrichaceae bacterium | reverse complement strand
GATATTGCAACATTGAATAAAAAGGAGTGTACGATGATTAAAAAATTATTTATTATGCTTGTTGGCTTTTTCTTAGTTATACAGCCAACAACTGTTATGGCTTGTGAAGAAACTACAGACGATGGTCGCGATACTAAGCCGATGCTATATGTGGCAGATGAGGAGGATTTTTGGATTGATCCAGAATATGAAATGGAACTTTTTATAAACTCTAAATCTTTAGCATCAGCAAGAGCCTCTACTAAATTGAGTATTTTAAGATTAACTCAAACTGATTCTAGATGGGCGAACGATCCACTTAATGGTTGCCCTGGTACAACTATAAAATCAAGTGGATGTGCACTTGTTTCTATGACTATGGTTTATAATTTTATCAAAATAAAAAGTGTAAAGCCTTCATATATTAATAATAATTATGTTGTTTGCCCTATGAATTGGGAACAAATTCCAAAGAATTTGGGTTTCTCTAGAGTTGCACATGGTTATGATAGTAGTTCAAATGCATTGTCTACTTTTAAACCTTATTTAAATAATGGTAATCCGATAATTATACAAGTTAATAATTCGAATAATGATGCTCATTTTATGGTTGTTTATGGTTACGATTCGAATGGTACAATTTATATAAATGATCCTGATTCTACTGATTTTAAGACCTTAAAAGACTCTGAAGATTCGGGTTGGAAATTAAGATATTATCATGTTTTTAAATAATTTATGAAAAAATATTTAATTTTAATAATTACTTTAGCAATCTGCTTAGTTTCATGCTCCAACAAAACTGTCTTAGAAGAATATACAGGAGAGTATTTTGATTATAGTGATTATTATACCTATCTTCATTATCATGGTTTTGTGGTCGATTCAATGAAAAGCAAAGATAACTTTTATATATATACAATTGGCGATAATGAATATGAGTTAATTGTCTTGAATAATATTAAATATAGTTTGAAGGCTTATCCTTTAAATTTACTGTTTAAAGATAAGGATGGCAGTATCAACTTATATGATGAATACTATGTATTTGATAACTTATTATTAAGTAAAAATACTGATAAGAGAATCATTGAATGTTTAAAAAATTCAAAGATAAAGAAAGATAAATTAGATTATTTTAAGGATGGAAATATTTTTACGATAGATGATTTTTTGGACTATCTTTCTTTGGATGTTGAGAGTGTTGAAGAATTTAGCGATGATCCTATTCTAAATGCTTATAAATGTGTAGAAGTTACCTTTAATGATGGTTCAAATATCCTTTTAAAACAAATAGATAAGGATTATCTTGTTGTAGAAAGAAATAATATTGATGACAAACTTGTGATGTTGCATGATACTGGATGCGTTGGCTCTTACTGTATAAACGATGATGATTATATTTGGATACAGAATCTAATGTTGAAGGTTGTTGAAGATAATGGAGGTATTGAAAATAAATTTAGATCAATGAATTATTAAATAATGGCGAGCATGTGCTCACCATTATTATTACTTATTGTTTATTTCTATTCGCATCAAGCCAATACTGTAAGATACGTACAGCTGCTTGCTGGTCAATAATCTTCTTTCTTTTTTTACGGGACATATCGAAGTTATTGATTAAGAATTCATGAGAATCTTTAGTAGTGTTTCTTTCATCTTGAAGAACACACTTAATGCCAGTTTCTTCTTCTAAGACTCTGGCAAAATCAGCACATAATTGAGCTTTAGGACCCACATCATCGTTTTCTAATAGGGGATAGCCTACTACAATTAAGTCTGGTGTATATTCTTTCTCAAAGAAGTCTAATAACTTATCAAAACATTCGTCATAGTCATCCGGTTTAAAACGAATGGTTTTGACAGCTTGGGCAATAACGCCTGTATCGCTTTTGGAAATGCCACAGGTAACACTTCCTAAATCTAATCCAATATATTTCATATATCTATTCTATATCGTGGATGCTTATTCTTCTACATGGGCAAGTCCCATTTCGATTATTTTATAGACATGGTCGTCATCTAAAGAATAATAGATTGTTTGACCTTCACGTCTATTTTTGATTAATTTTGATTGCTTAAGATTTTTTAATTGATGAGAAATAGCTGATTGGTTCATATTTAGTTCATTAGCTATTTCATTAACACTGGCTTCTTTTTCTTGAAGTAACAACAAGATTCTAATTCTTGTTGAATCACCAAATACCTTGAATAATTCAGCTAAGTTATAAATATTATCTTCACTAATCATAGTCTTTTAACATTTAACGCTCTTATCGCATTAAGCACACAAATTACCATTACACCTACATCTGCAAAGATTGCGATCCACATATTGGTAATACCAATTGCGGTTAGGATTAAACATGCTACCTTTATACCAATCGCAAAGAAGATGTTTTCATAGACAATTCTCATGCATTTCTTGGCAATCTTGATAGCCTTAGCAATCTTTAAAGGATCATCGTCCATTAAGACAACATCAGCTGCTTCAATTGCGGCATCACTACCTAAGGCACCCATCGCAATGCCAATGTCAGCTAAGCTTAATACTGGGGCATCATTGATACCATCACCCACAAAGGCTAATACTTCATCTTCTTTTTTATCTTTTAATAGTTCTTCAACCTTAGATACCTTATCTTGAGGTAAAAGTTCACTATAAACTCTATCGATATTTAATTTCTTGGCAACATTTTCACCCACATGTTTTTCATCACCTGTCAACATTACTGTTAATCTGATGCCAATTTTCTTTAATTCAGAAATCGCTTTTTCACTTGTTGGCTTAATCACATCACCAATATGGATATGACCCTTATAATGGTTATCTAACGCTAAGTGAACTATGGTTCCCTCATCATGGCATTCAATGATAGAAACACCATATTCACTCATTAGCTTCTCATTGCCAATAAGAACCGTTTTATCATCAATAATAGCCTTAATACCCTTACCAGGAATTTCTTTTACTGACTTAACTCTTGTCTTATCAAGAGGCTTACCAAATTCCTTAATGATAGATTTACCAATAGGGTGGGTAGTAAAGATTTCACCATGGGCTGCATAATCAAGTAATTCTTCCTCACTAAATTCATTGTTGTGAATAGTAGTTACTTCAAAGATGCCCTTAGTCATCGTTCCTGTCTTATCAAAGGCTACAATCTTAACCTTAGATAATTGTTCAAGATAGTTAGAACCTTTTACAAGTACACCTTGGGAACTAGCACCACCAATACCTCCAAAGAAAGACAATGGGATAGAGATGACAATGGCACAAGGACATGATACAACAAGGAAAGTAAGAGCTCTTATTAACCATGTTGACCAATTATAACCATTGCCTAAGATAAGTCCATTCACAAGAGGTGGCAATATCGCAACAGTCAAAGCACTATAACATACAATAGGTGTATAGTAATGGGCAAACTTTGTGATAAAGTTTTCTGACTTTGACTTAGCGCTTGTGGCATTTTCAACTAAATCTAGAATCTTAGATACAGTTGATTCACCAAAGTCCTTAGTAGTCTTAATCTTTAAAGGTGATTCCATGTTGATACAGCCTGAAATAACCTCATCATTAACTTTTACACTTCTAGGCTTTGATTCACCTGTTAGGGCACTAGTATTAAGTGAAGAAGTACCTTCAACTACAATACCATCCAAGGGAATCTTTTCACCAACTACAACTGTAATAATATCGCCAATTGCCACTTCATCAGGATCAACTTTAACAAGTTCTCCATCTTTTTCGATATTGGCATAGTCAGGTCTAATATCCATTAAATTTGAGATATTCTTACGTGACTTTCCGACGGCATAGCTTTGGAAAAGTTCACCGATTTGATAGAACAACATAACGGCAACAGCCTCAGGATATTCACCTAGGCCAATGGCACCTACAGTAGCTACTGCCATCAAGAAGTTTTCGTCAAATACTTGTTTGTTTAGGATACCATGTAGTGCACCTTTTAATACATCATAGCCAACTATTAGATATGGAATTAAATATAGAAAGAAATCTAAATAAGGATTCTCTATATTAATAATTCTTAATGCAACATAGAAGACTAGAGCACTAATTATCCTATATAGATTTTTCTTTTGTTTCTTGGTCATCTTATAAATAAATCTCGCAATCGTCTTCTACAGCCTTACAGTTTTTAAGAACAGCTGCCATTGTTTCCTTAACATCAGCACCATCTTCAAATTCCACGATCATCTTTAATGCCATGAAATTAACTACTGCATCCTTTACGCCAGCAGTCTTCTTGGCTGCTTCTTCCATTTTGTTTGCACAGTTTGCACAATCTACTTCAATCTTATAAGTCTTTTTCATATTTCTTTTCCTCCAATGTAGTATATGAACATTCATTCATATACTAATATATCATATAGCCATTACTAGTCAATAACTTTAATTAAAAAAAGTTGGTTTTTGTACCAACTTATTTCTTTGGAGCAAGTGCTCTTGAAGTGATTGAATTAAACACAAACAAATCAGGACGATTACGAGATTCACTAAATTCAAACTTAGTTCCTTCGTTATTATAGATTCTTGATGTGATCATTGGTAAACAATTAAAGTCTCCTAATTCAAGATACTTTTCATCAAGAGGAGTAGCTTCTACCATAGTTATCTTTCTTTTAATAGTAGCTATTTCCATTCCTAAATTTTTAGAATAATAATTGAATAATGATTTCTCCGCAATCTTTTCATTCATCTGACCAACAACATCTTTTCTTAATAAAGAAGTATCAATCATCTTGGCGACATCATCAATATATCTAACTCTTTGAATCAAATAGACTTGTATACCTTTTGGAAAACCAGTCTTTTGGGCTAAGTGTTCATCTACCGTTAATTCTTCAAAGGCTATAACTTTATTTCTTACGCTAAAGCCATATCTTTTACCTGTGGCATAAACACCTTCAGCATCAGTAATAAGATAATCATATTTTGGTTGTTTATCACTACTAGAATGAATTATTCTAACACCCTTGCCATGATGAGGTTGAACATAGCCTTCCATGGTTAAATGGGAAATTGCTCTTCTTACTGTATTCCTGGAACAGTCATATATTTGAATTAAAGTATTCTCAGAAGGCAAATAAGATCCTTCATTATATTCACCTGAATCTATTCTCTTTTTTAATGACTTATATATTTGTTCATACTTTGATTTTGGCATATTTACACCTCTTTTAATTAGTTTATATTATCAAATAACAAGTGGAATTTCAATAAAAACATGTTTAAACAAGAGAAAAATGCAAAGGCTTACAAAAATAATAAAAAAGTACTTGCACTTGTTTAAACATGTTGGTATTATGAAGGCGTAAAAAATAAACGGGAGGTTTAAAAATGAAGATGCAAGAAGGCTTTCTTTGGGGTGGTGCAACTGCAGCTAACCAATGTGAAGGTGCCTACAACGAAGGTGGCAGAGGCTTATCTAGTGTTGACGTTGTACCATTTGGCGAAGATCGAATGAAAGTAGCTAAGGGTCAAATGAGGATGCTAGAGTGTGATGATAAACATATCTATCCATCTCACAAGGCAATCGATATGTATCATCACTTTAAGGAAGACATTAAAATGTTTGCAGAAATGGGCTTTAAGTGTTATAGATTATCTATTGCTTGGACACGTATCTTGCCAAACGGTGATGATGAAATACCTAATGAAGAAGGACTAAGGTTCTATCATGAAGTATTTGATGAGTGCCTAAAGGCAGGCATTGAGCCACTAGTTACTATTTGTCACTTTGATACACCGATCGCTTTGATTAAAAAGTATGGTGGTTGGAAAGATCGTAGGATGATTGATGCGTTTCTACACTTATGCGAGATTCTATTCAAGAATTATGGTGATAAGGTAAAGTATTGGTTAACATTTAATGAAATCAATATGTTACTTCATATGCCATTTATGGGAGCAGGTATCGTCTTTGAAGAAGGTGAAGATGAAGAGTTGGTTAAATATCAAGCAGCTCATCATGAACTAATTGCTAGTGCTAAGGCTGTTAAGTTGGCTCATGAAATGACGCCTAAGGCTAAAGTGGGTTGTATGTTGGCAGCTGGTCAATTCTATCCATATACTTGTAAACCAGATGATGTTTATACAGCAATGGAAAGAGATCGTGATAACTATTTCTTTATTGATGTTCAAGCTCGTGGCAGCTATCCTGTATGGGCGCTTAAGAGAATGGAGAAGGCTGGCATCAATATTAAGATGGAAGATGGCGACAGCGAAGTTCTAAAAATGGGAACAGTGGACTTTATCAGCTTTAGTTATTATTGTAGTCGTTGTATTTCAAATGATCCTGAAATCTTAAAGAATCATGCAAGAGGTAATGCGGTGATTAATGCAGTAGTTAATCCTTACTTGAAGGCAAGTGACTGGGGTTGGCAAATTGATCCACTTGGCTTAAGACTTACCTTAAACATCTTATATGATCGTTACAACAAACCACTGTTCATTGTAGAAAATGGATTAGGCGCTAATGATGTTGTAGAAAAAGATGGTTCTATTCATGATGAGTATCGAATTGATTATATGAGAGAACATATTAAGGCAATGTTAGATGCGGTAAATAAAGATGGCATTCCAGTAATGGGTTATACTTCATGGGGCTGTATCGACTTAGTTTCAGCATCAACTGGTGAAATGAAGAAAAGATATGGCATGATATATGTGAATAAACAAAATGATGGAAGCGGTGATTTAAAGAGAATAAAGAAGGATAGCTTCTATTGGTATAAAAAAGTAATTGAAACAAATGGAGAAATTTTATGAGTTATAAACAATTAGCGAGCGATATTATTGAGAATATTGGTGGAAAATCAAATGTTAAATCTGTTGTGCACTGTGCAACTAGATTACGTTTCACTTTAAACGATGAAACTAAGGCAAATACTGATAAAATCAGTAACTTAAATGGCGTTTTAAAGGTCGTGAATGCTGGTGGTCAATACCAAATCGTTATTGGACCAGATGTTCCACAGGTTTATCAAGAGGTAGTTACACTTGGTGGATTCGAGCCCGGACACGAATCTGACGGGCACGAATCTGATGAAGAAGACAAGCGTTCTAAGTTATCTAAAGTATTAGAAGGTATCGCAAGTATCTTCCAACCAATCATTCCTGCAATTACTGGTGCTGGTCTATTGAAGGCTGTAATGGCATTATGTTCGACATTTGGCTGGTTAAAGGGTGGTAGTCAAACTTATATCATCTTAAATGCGATTGCGGATGCTGCATTCTACTTCTTACCTTTAATACTGGCTGCTTCTTGCGCTAAGAAATTTAAGTGTAACCAAGGAACTGCAATGGCACTGGGTGGTGTTCTTGTTTATCCACAACTAACAACAATTATGACAAGTGTATCTAGTGTAAATAAGGCTGTCTCAGCTGCTGGTTCATATGAAGCTGCCTTAGCTGCTGGTACAATTGTTGAAGGTGCTGCAACATCAATTAAATTATTCAATATCATTCCAGTACAAGTTGTTACAAGCTATGCTTCAAGTGTAATTCCAATTATCTTGGGTGTATGGGCAATGTCATATGTTGAAAAGTTTATGCAAAAGTATTGTCCAAAGGCTGTTAAGTTCTTCTTTGTGCCATTTTTCTCATTGACTATTGGCGCTATCTTAACATTATCATTACTTGGTCCTATTGGTACTTGGGCATCAGAATTTATTCAAGTCTTCTTCACATGGTTAAAGAATACTGCTCCTTGGATTGTTCCTACTGTTGTTGGTATCTTCTCACCATTCCTTGTTATGACTGGTACTCACTATGGTTTAATTCCAATTGGTACAAACAACTTAACAACTGCCGGTCATGATGCAGTTGTTGGTCCTGGTATGTTGGTTTCAAATACTGCACAAGGTGCTGCTGGTTTAGCTGTTGCCCTAAGAAGCAAGAATCCTGATACTAAACAATTAGCTTCTTCTGCTGGTCTTACTGGTGTTCTTGGTATTACTGAACCAGTATTATATGGTGTTAACTTAAAGTTTATGTTCCCACTATATGCTGCCATGATTGGTGGTGGCGTTGGTGGCCTATTCCTAGGCCTTACAGGTGTTGAAAGATTTGGTGCTGGCTCTCCTGGCTTACTTGTTCTTCCAGTTTATATTCCAACTGAACAAGCATTAGCACTAGGTTTTACAATGAATAACTTTATCTTTGCGGTAATTGGTGTAATAATTGCCATGGCTGTATCATTTATCTCTTGTTGGATCATGTTTGGCATCTGGGCAAAACAAGGTAAGTTAGATCCAAAGGAACTTGGTGAAACTAAGAAGGTTGATAATAATATTTATGCTCCAGTTGAAGGTGAAACAGTAGAACTTAGTAAAGTAGAAGATGAAGTGTTCTCTTCTCTATCAATGGGTAATGGTATTGCGATTAATCCAAGTAAGGGTGAAGTGAAGGCTCCACTAGATGGTGAAGTTACGGTATTGTTCCCTACAGGACATGCGATTGGTATTAAGGGTGATAATGGTGCTGAAGTACTTATTCATGTTGGTATGGATACAGTGACATTAAATGGTGAAGGCTTTGATGTTAAAGTTAAACAAGGTGATCACGTTAAAAAAGGTCAAGTTCTTGTGAATTTCGATATCGATTTTATCAAGTCTAAAAACTTATCTACAATTACTCCAGTTATTGTGACAAATACTAGTTCATTAAAAGAGGTTGTTCCTCATGATGCTGGTAAGGTTACAAATGATGATGTAATTATTAATATTAAGTAAAATGGTGACAATATGTCACCATTTTTAATACAATTATCTTATGAATATTATAGATTACTTAAAATGGCGTGGCGACTTATCGTTGAAGGCTTCTCCCTTTAATGAAGTAGATAATTTGATTATTAGTCAAATGGCTTATACCGGTTTTGATGAATACTTTAAATTGAAGGATTCTTATACCATTTCTGAATTATCTGATTTATTTTTCAATGACCACACTGATGAAGAAATTATGGCTTCAAAAAGCTTTGTGAAGTTAGCTCCTTTTGTCCTAAGGGAAATGGCTAATTCTATAAGATTTAAAGATTGTCTAGTCCATGATTTTGTTTCCACTATTGATGAAAAGACTTTTGAACAATTTTGTTGTTTCCAAGTAGATTTAAGTGATCACACAACTTATGTAGCCTTTAGAGGAACTGATGATACGATAGTTGGTTGGCATGAAGATTTCTGCATGTCTTTTGAGATTGTTCCTGCTCAAGTTGCTGCTAAAGAATATATACAAAAACTAAGCCCTTATCGTAAATATCGAATTGGTGGTCATTCAAAGGGTGGTGCCTTAGCTTTATATGCTGGCTTAAATGCTCCTAGAAAAGGCAAAAATATCATCAATGTCTATTCTAATGATGGTCCTGGTTTAAATCGTAAATATTTAAGCAAGGAAGAATTAGAAGGATATGAGAATATCAAGAATAAGATTATTAAGATTGTGCCTGAATTTGATTTCTTTGGTGTCTTGTTTTCAAAGGATTATATTACTAAAGTAGTAAAATCAGATGCGGTGATGTTACTTCAACATTCTGCTATGTCATGGCTTGTTGAGGGTACTAAGTTTGTAGAAACAACCTTGTCAGAAGAATCAAAGATGATTGAAGTTAATTATAGGGAGTTCTTGGATAATGCCACTGAGGAAGAATGTAAGGTATTTACTGAAGAAATGTTTGATGTCTTAAGAGATGCTGGTGTTGATACAGTATCGGAATTTATTGAAGGTGGTTTGCCATTGTTTGTTAAGACTCTTTATGATATTTCTAATATGAATAAAAAGAGTAAGGCTTTTGCCAAGAGCATCTTTGATGCCTTCATTAAAGGATATGGTTCAGGTGTCAGTGAAAAGGTGAAGACTGCTAAAGATAATTTAATGGAGTCGGTAATAGAAAAAGAGAAATCACTTAAGGAGCGTTTCTCTAAATAACCTATAGATATAAGCATTCAATTCTTGGATGCTTTTTTTGTTGATCTTG
Organism: uncultured Erysipelotrichaceae bacterium; assembly: GCA_934692455.1. Taxonomy (GTDB): domain Bacteria; phylum Bacillota_I; class Bacilli_A; order Erysipelotrichales; family Erysipelotrichaceae; genus Colivicinus. Next base: position 21,908 of record CAKUTY010000002.1, on the reverse strand, counting down.
CAAACCATACGATCATAGGTATATAGTCCATTTTCTTCTTCCTCTACATCACTTAATTGAGTTAATACGCTTCCTGCTAGTCCCTTTTTAATAGATGGAATAATCATGTTGGCATACATATCAATGAGTTTATTAGTTAATTCTTTTTCGTCATTAGAAGAGCCATAGCCATAGTTAGCTTTACGTTTAGTAAAAGTGTGTCCTTCGATATGCCTTTTAATACCGCCGTATTCGCTTAAGAAAAGTATTTGATTGGTCTTACTTGTAAGAACTTTGTTTCTAAAGTAGATATGATATGAATCAAAGTCACTGTCAAGGGTCTTATACCAGCCAGAACAAGTATCAAAGGGTCTATATTTGTCTAATTGTTTAAGTTCCTTAAAGACTTGACTACTTCTTTGTTGGCCCCATGCTTCATTGTAGATGGTCCAAGCTACAATACATGGGTGGTTGTATAACTGCTTAATTGTTTCTTTTGAATGCTCGATAAAGAAATTCAATCTAGCTTCATCGACATTAATGTTGTCATTTCTGGTCACAAAACCGATGGTTGGTAAGAAGATGTTCTTAAGGAAGTTAACATCACCACTGTTGACCATGTCTTGCATGACTAACATACCTTCTTTGTCACAATAATAATAGAATGCTTCATCTTCTACTTTAATATGTTTTCTAAGCATATTAAAGCCTAGTTCTTTCATTCTTCTTATATCGTTTAAATATTCTTTAGTATCCTTAGGCGAATAGATACCATCACTAAAGTAGCCCTGGTCTAAGACACCGTTTAGATATATCGGTTCCTTATTTAAACATAGATATTTATGGTTGTTGATAGTTTCAACACTTATTTCTCTAATGCCAACATAGGTCTGCACGGTATCATAATTAGTTTTGATTGTAACGGTATATAAGACAGGCTGTTTAATTGTCCAATTTTGGTATTTGATATTTTTTAAATCAACATGTAAGTGCTGTGATTTAGAGATATAGGCAACGGTATCTTCATCGAAGGTGATGCTGATGCAGTATTCATTATCAGTATCTACATAGAAGTCGATTGAATCGATTGTGGTATCAATCTTGATTGATCTTATTTCTTCTTTTGTAGGTATTGTTTCCATCCATACGGTTTTCCAAATGCCAGAGATACTTGTATACCACATGCCGCTTGGTTTGTTTGATTGTTTGCCATGTGGATAGAAGGTGTCGGTGTTATCGCTGACTTCGACTCTTAAGATATTGTGATTACTTATATAATCTGTAATATCGAAGCTAAAGGCTAAATAGCCACCAATATGTTCACCAATAAAATGATCGTTTAAATATACTAAAGCCTTATTGTCTACAGCCCCAAAATGAAGTATTAGTCTTTTGTCTGTTAAATCATCATTAAAGTCAAATTCTTTAATATAAACTAATTTATCTTCATGTTCCTTAATTGGGTACATTGATAAATCGGATTCCTTAGGATAAGGGACTATTATAGGCTTATTATTTAATGTCCATTGTCCGTTTAGACAATAAAATGATGTTCTTTTAAATTGGGGACGAGGATACTCTAACATGATTTCATTATATAATTAAAAAGAAGATGTTGGGTTTGTTAGATAGAAAAAAACACTTATATAAGGGCGAAATTGTTGATTTAGTCGAAAGGGCTAGGGTCTCTGAGAAGACCTCTTTTGATGGAGTGCCTACGGTCTTTTATGATATATATGTTTCGGGCTCGAATCTGGGCTCGAATCTGTCGGGCTCGAATCTTAAGGTGGGTAAGTGTGACTTAAGGTTAAAAAATGATGGTTTTATGTACTACTATGGTAATGTTGGCTACAATATCAAAGAGTCATATAGGGGTCATCATTATGCTTATTATGCTTGTAAGATTTTGTTTAAAATCGCAAAAGAGGAATTTGGGATGAAGGAGTTAATCATTACTTGTAATCCTGATAATGATGCTTCTTATAAAACGTTAAAAAGATTAGGGGGTAAGCTTGTTGAGATAGCACAAATACCTTATGATCATGAGTTGTATGAAAAAGGAGATAGATTTAAGTGCATATTTCGCTTTAAATTATAGTTATTATGGAAAAATTAGAAACATTTACTGAAGTATTATTGTCTTTAAAAGATAAGGAAGTACTTACTACTAATAAAAAGGATCGTTATATCTTAAAGAAAGATAAGATTTATGTTTATAGAGAGGGGACTTCTTTTGTCCTTTCATTAGAAGATTTTAAAGACTTATATAATGAAAAAACCTTCTTCGTTTTTAAGGAAGAAGGTACTTATATTGATAATGATAAGGATGAAGCCTATTATCGTTATTATCGTAAATAATTAATTATTCTTAAAGAATAAACCAATTGCGCCACCTACTAAACCACCAATGATGTGGGTGATGTGGGAGATTGAGTCAGTTACTGTAAGCATTGAAGTAACTTCTCCACCAATCCACAATATCGCAACTAATATTAGAGTAATAGGGATGCCCCTATCTTTTCCAGTTATAGAAGCAAGTAAAATAAACGCAAAGACAACACCACTCGCTCCCAACAACATCACTCCTGGTTGGAAGATATTGTTACAGATGCCGGTAACTAGAGCAGTAACTATGATGACAATGGTTAGGCGGTCGTGGTACTTTTCTTCTAACATTGGTCCAAGTAATAGAATATAAATCATATTACTGATAAGGTGATCAAAGTCAGCATGACCGAAGATGTGTCCTATTAGTCTTACATAAGTTAATGGATCTAATAAAGATGATGAGTAGGTAGAAAATAATAATACCGTACTATCACCATTGGTTATCATTTGTAAGAATAATGCTAGGAAACAAATAAGTGTGAATGTTAGCGTTATTGGCGCATTAAAATATATTTTAAGTTTTCTCATGCCCTTATTATATTGCACAAAAACTTAAGTGAGACTAAAATTAAAACATGAGTAAAAAAGTATCTTTAGTATTAGAAGGCGGGGGAATGCGTGGCGCCTACACTGCTGGATGTTTATCTTGGCTTATAGATGAGGGAATTGAATTTGATTATGCCTATGGTATTTCTACAGGGGCCGTTCATCTTACATCTTTTTTAATGAAAAATAAGCATTTTCTTTTTGAGATGGCAACTGAAATTATTGCCCATCCATCACTTGTGGGAATTAGACCTTTATTAAGGGAAGGAAATTTTGTTGGGTATGAGTATCTATTTTCACATTTCTTAAAAGATGGTTTACACTTTGATATCAAGGACATCATTGGTAAGACTAAAACATTAGCTAGATATGGTGTTTATGATATGGAAAAGGGCGAGACTATTTATGTTGATTTGAAGGATATGAATATGGACTTATTGAAGGCTGCTTGTTCACTTCCTATTCTTGGTAGACCCATTGTGGTTAATGGCCATAAGTATTTAGATGGTGGTATCACTAAGATGATTCCAATCGAAGAGGCTGTTAAGGATGGTTGCACAGATCACTTGATTATCACAACTAAGCCTTATGATTATGTTAGAAAGCCTGCTAAGCCATTTATTGTGAATCTTATGAAGAATAAGTATAAGGATTGTCCTGAAATCAGTGTTGATTATAAAAATAGACATCTTAACTATAATAAACAAATCGATCTTATTCAAAGCTTAGAAAAAGATGGTCATGCCTTATATCGTTATCCTACTGAGACTGTTAATGTTACCAGACTAAAGGGCGATAAAAAAGATCTTATCGCTTTATATGAACTAGGTCGCAAGGATATGGAAGCTAGTAAGGAAGAAATCTATAAGTTAATTAAATAATGAAGAAGATTATTTTAGTTTTATTACTTATCTTGTTTGGTTGTTCAAATGAACAAGCAAGTAATACAGTTACATATATTGAACCAGTTAAAGAGGGAAATCTCTTTGACTTTTTAAATGCGGATACAAAGTCTTTGTTGAAGGATGTTAATAATGGCCTAGATGTAGAAAATACGACTTTAAAGAATCTTGGTAAGGATTTACCTGATTATAATTTAGATTCTATTGATGGTGATGTTGTTAAATTAAGTGATTATAATAATTCTAAATTAGTTATTGAAGTAGTGTCAACATACTGTAGCCATTGTAAGGAACAGGCCTTGAATAATAATCCTTATATTGTGTCTAATCATAGTGATGTAACTTTTATTACTTACTTCGTGAATGGTGATATAGATAGCATTTCAGCTTTCTATAAGGAAATAGGCGTTGAACATAATAATCCTAATGAGCTTATTACTATCAAAAATGAAAAGCTTAATGATTATATGAGCCAAAACTATAGTTTTAATGCGACTCCTACATATTTCTTCTTTAATAAGGGTAAGATGACTTGGTGTAATGTGGGTACAATTGATAAGGAAGATTTTGAGTCATTATATGAATTTGCGTTTAATGCCAAGTTTGATATAAACTCATTAACTACAGATGATGGAAAATCGATATTTGACTATCTTAGAACTGCTGATGATGTGAAAAATGATATTGATGAAGATAAGTATAACAAGTTAGTGTCTTTGGATAATGATGAAAAGACTACTTATTTAACTTTGGAACATATTGGTCAAACTTTTGATTTCAATAATCAATATAATGATGAATCTAATTTTAGAAGTGAAATTGATTTTAATGTTGATTATACAAATGATCAGATAGCTTTCATTATGATAAGTGCTTATGATGAAGAATTAATTAATACAATTAATTCTTTTTATGAAACTAATAAGGATATTAAAGTCTTTGTGATTAATACAAGCGATAAGGATAATGAAAAGATTGCGGATGAATTAAAAGCTCCACTAGCATCCATTATGAACAAGATTCCTAAATTCTTAGATAGTGGAGAATTAGGTAATTATCCTAGTGTCTTATTTGTTCAAGATTCTATTATTACTGGTATCTATTCTAATTTTGATACTGTTGATAATCTTAATATTGCTAAGGAATTATTCTTTGGAACAGATAGTATTGCGATAGCGAAATAAAAACTGCAAATCTGCAGTTTTTAAGTACTTATTGCATATAGTTGAAGTAATATTCATCAAAGCTTAAGCCACTTTCATAGATCTTAGTAGCTAAATCAACACCTACATAACGATACATATTAGGTACTTCGCTATGGGCTGTAAAGGCTGATTTTCCTTCTGGGAATCTTTGAATGAAGCCATATTCATGGGCATGTTGTTGTAGCCATGTATATACTTTACAATCCTTAAAGGCACTAGCCTTAGGGTTTTCACTAGCTAGGACATAAACAGCTAAGCCTGTCTGCATATCACTATAACCTGCTTCGAAATTTGCATCATCGTCAATATGAAGTTGTTTCTGTTTTTCATAAGAGATATAGCCTTGATAGGCATAGATGGCCATGCTTAAATCTTCTTTTCTGATTGCTTCACACATTTCGGTATAAGCTAATAAGGCTCTTGATTCAAGTTCTACTCCAGGTACCGCATGAAGTGAGTTGATTTCAACTCTTTTAACTGGCTCATATTCGCCAATATAAGATTTAGTAGAAACATAAGTTTCAATACTTTCAGGATCACTTACGTTAATTACATTCTCATATGGTTTTAGATAATCGCCACTAACAGTAAAGCTTGTTTCGCTGTTCTCATGTCTTAGACAATCATCAATATAGTCTTCGATTGAATCAAGTTTTTCAAAGACGAATAATGGCTTTAAATCATAATCCTTTAAGTTAGCGAACAACAATTCTAATTCTTCATCAGTATATGCTTTCTTTTCTTTTAAAGATTCATATAATTCAAAATATGATTTATCTAAATAATCACACATTGTATATAGTCTTAGATACTTCTTATTAAATGAATCCTTAGAAACTTCGCTATTTAGATAATCACTATAATATTCATTCTTTAAGATATCTTTACGTAGACCTTTTTTATAAATAGCACTGATAGCGGTATTGTCATAGCCTAGTGCTTCTAGTTTGTTGGTATTGATGAAATGAGGAATCTTGTAGATAGATAGCCCAATCAATAACACAACACATACTAGGGCAATGAAACGTCCGTTTAATCTTCTTTTCTTTTTCTTCACCGTCATTGTTTTACCTCCTTAAAGGGAACTCTATCGATATCGCACACAAAAGTCATCTTTTCTTTCGTTACAGGATGAGTGATTGTTAGTCTATATGAGTGTAGGGCAATTTGTTGTCCTACTTTAGCATCCTTGTTGTAACGTTGATCTCCCCACAAAGGGTGATTACGGCTTGAGAACTGTACTCTTATTTGATGAGATCTACCAGTATGTAAGTTAATTCTTACAAGGGCTAGATTATCTTTTCTTTTAAGTACTTGATAATCTAATTTGGCATCCTTGCCTCTTTTATCAACCTTAACCATATTGGTCTTCTCGTCTTTTAAGAGCTTATCTTCAAAAATGCCTTTATCATCTAGACCATTATCATAGACTACTGCTAGATATTCTTTCTTAAACTTATGTGCTTGAATATCGCTAGATAATCTTGAGGCAGCTTTACTAGTTTTCGCAAAGACACATACACCACTTACTGGTCTATCTAGTCTATGCAACAAAGCACAATAGACATTGCCTGGTTTGTTGTATTTTTCTTTTAAATAGTCCTTACACATAGTTAATAAGTCTAAATCATTAGAACTATCTAGCTGCATTGGTACATTTATTGGCTTATCTACTACCAACAAATGATTGTCTTCATAGATTACCTTTAATTTCATTTTGTCCACCTTGTTGTAAAGCCACATGGTAAGAAGAAGTCGATGTCTTTCATCTTGACACCTATTTCCTCCCCATGCGGATTCGAGCCCAGGTTCGAGCCCGGTAAATAACTTCTAAGTACATTTTCAATGGTTGTACAAGAATAGCCTGTTGTATAAGTATTAACGATAAGAAATAGAGGGTCATCACTTAATAGTTTGGCAGCTTCTTCGATTAATGGTCCAATTTGTTCCTCAAACTTGAAGATTTCATTATTAGGTCCTCTACCATAAGAAGGTGGATCCATGATAATACCATCATATTTTCTTCCTCTTCTAACTTCTCTTTTCATGAACTTTAGGCAATCTTCAACGATATATCTAATGCATGTATTTTGTAAGTTAGATAGGTCTCTGTTTTCCTTGGCCCATTCAACCATACCCTTAGAAGCATCAACATGGACTACTTCACTAATACCTGCACTTGCTGCAACTGTAGTGGCAGCACCAGAGTAGGCAAATAAATTCAATACCTTAGCATCAGGTCTATCTTTTAATTTATCGTAGATAAAGTCCCAATTGGCAGCTTGTTCTGGGAAGATTCCAGTGTGCTTAAAATTGGTTGGCGATACTTTAAAAGTTAGATCTTTATAATGAATATGCCATTTTTCAGGTAATTTCTTCTTAAATTCCCAATAACCACCACCAGTCTTAGAACGGTGATAGATAGCGTCAGCTTTATCCCAAAGCTCAGGTTTTTGTTTCTTCCAGATAGCCATTGGATCTGGTCTTCTTAAAATGTAGGGACCCCAAACTTCTAGTTTTTCACCGTCACCTGCATCTAAAAGATAATAATCTTTAATATTTTCACTGTATAACATAAGTCAATTTTATAACATCGAGCTAATAAATAAAACTGTTGTATAATATTGAGCATGATTAAAAAATGTATTAATGAAGACGCAAGAAAATTATTGGATTATTTATATCTAGATAAGGTAATGAATTTGTTCGCCATTGGCGATATTTTAAACTTTGGGGTTGATAGTGAAACCATGGATGTATGGGTAGATGAGGATGAAAAGGGTATTAAGACTATCTATCTAAAGTATTTGAGTAATATGGTTATTTCGTCAAATAGTGATGAGGTTGATAATAACTTTGTAGCTAAGTTGATTAATGAATATGGTCATATGAACTTCAATGGTAAGACTAGTGTCTTATCTAAGGTTAACTTTCCTGATGCTTATGTAAGAAAACCATGTTATTTTGCAAGTATTGATCGTGTTAATGAGAAGTTTTTAAATAATGATGAAGATATTAGAAGAATTGGATTAGATGATGCGAAAGCTTATCATTTAGTTCAAACATCTATCTTTGGTGATCATCTAAAGTTTGAAGATATCAAGAATAACTTAGAACATCCAAAGAGTGCTAGATATTATGCCCTTTATAAAGATGGAAATATTGTAAGCATTGGTGCAAGTACGGCAGAGTGCGAGGGTTTGGCAATGATTGTTTCGGTTGGAACAATTGAAAGTGAACGTAAAAAGGGTTATGCGTCAAAGCTTGTGGCTAAGTTAAGTGATGATTTATTAAAGGAAAATAAGATGCCTTGTCTATTCTATAACAATCCAGATGCGGCAAGTGTCTATATGAAAATTGGATATAAGAAAGTGGGAGAATTTACAATCTGTGGTTAGTTATTCTAGTTTAAATGATAAACAAAAAGAGGCAGTAATTGATGAGTCTAAGCATTTAAGAATTATTGCGGGTGCAGGAAGTGGTAAGACACGTGTTTTGACAATGCGTATCGCTTATTTGATTGAACAAAAACATATTAATCCTAAGAATGTTTTGGCAATTACTTTTACTAATAAGGCTGCCAATGAAATGAAAAATAGAATCAGTGAAATGTTGGGTGAGGCTGGAGATGGTGCTTTTATTTCAACAATTCACTCTTTATGTGTGCGTATTTTAAAAGAAGAAATTGGTGTTTTTGGCTATCCTAAGAATTTTACTATTGTAGACGCGGATGACCAAAAGACTATTTTGAAAGAGGCTTATAAGGAATTTAATATCGATAAGAAGGACTTATCTTATGGTAGTGCCCTTGATTATATTGCGAATTGTAAGTATGAGGAATTGTCTTATGAAAAGGCGATGGATCAAGCCTATGGTGAGAAGAAGCTAGTTGATAAGGCTAATGTCTATAAGTATTATGATGAGCGATTAAAGTCATTGTATGCCCTTGATTTTGATGATTTAATTCTTTTTACTGTTAGATTATTTAAGTTACATAAGGATATCTTAAAGAAATGGTCATCTAAGTTTATTTATATTCATGTTGATGAGTTCCAGGACATCGATAAGACTCAATATGAACTAATTAAGTTATTATCTTCAACTCATGATAATGTTTATGTGGTAGGTGATCCAGACCAGACTATTTATACTTGGCGTGGTGCTGATGTTAATATCATCGTGAATTTTGATAAGGATTTTAAGAATACTAAGACGATTATTTTGAATCAAAATTATCGTTCTACTAACAATATCCTAGAAGGAGCTAACTCTCTTATTAAATATAATAAGTCACGTGTTCCTAAGGACTTGTTCTCTGAGAATGGTGATGGCGATAAGATTGTTCATAAGACTTTGCCTGATGAAACAAGTGAGGCTTATTATATTGTAAGTTGTATCCAAAGCTTGTTGAAACAGGGCTATGAATACAATGATATTGCGATCTTATATCGTTCTAACTACTTGTCAAGAGAAGTGGAAAAGGTTTTTATTGAAAATAGAATTCCTTATGTAATCTATGGTGGTATTAGATTCTATGAAAGAATGGAAGTTAAGGATATCTTATCTTACTTAAGACTTATTGTGACTGGTGATGATTTGGCTTTCCAAAGAGTTATTAATCAACCAAAAAGAGGTATTGGTCAAAAGTCTATTGATACTATCTTTTCTCTTGCGAAAGAAAATAATATTTCAATGTATGAAGTAGTAAAACAGGGCTTATTCGCAAAGAATCAAAGTGTTTTAGAGTCTTTTGTGGATATGGTAGAAAGATGGAAGTCTTCTTTAGATGGTAAACCATTAGAGGAAGTATTAACTGATGTCTTTGAACAATCTGGTTATCGTTCGATGTTGGAGAAAGAGAATGAGACAGAGCGTATTGAAAACGTTAAGTCTTTGATTGATGATATTAAGGATTATCAGGAAACTTATCCTGGCAGTACTTTAGCTGATTATCTTTCTATGATTTCTTTATATACTGATAAGGCTAATACTGACGGTTCAACTTCTGTTAGTTTGATGACTATTCATGCATCCAAGGGTCTTGAATTTAAGGTTGTCTTTGTGGTTGGCTTATCAGAAGGTATCTTCCCAAGTGAGCGTACCATGTTAGAACAAAAGGGTGTTGAAGAAGAAAGAAGACTTGCTTATGTAGCTTATACAAGAGCTAAGGAAAAGTTGACTTTAACCGATACTTCATCTTTCTCGTATGTTGTCAATAGTGCAAAGACCACAAGTAGATTCGTTAATGAAGTTGATGAGAAGTATATTGAACATTTAGATAAGCCAGTTCTTAAGCAACAAAGTGTCTTTGATGTACCATTTACTACTAAGATTTCTTCTATTGAGCCTAAGAAAGAAGTGCCAAGAAGACCGTCGAGATATCGTAAGAGTGATGTTGTTATTCATAAGATTTTTGGTGAGGGTGTTGTGGTTAAGTGTGATGGTGATTTTGTGACTGTTGCCTTCTCTTATCCTCATGGTACTAAAACTATTAAGGCTGATCATCCTTCAATTAGAAAGAAGAGCGCTAATGATTATAACTAAAGCTAATGTCTTAGACTTGGATTCTATTATGGAGATAATAGACCAAGCTAAGGCTTATCTTAAAAGCCAAAACATAGACCAGTGGCAGGATGGTTATCCTAATGAAGAAGGATTGAAATTGGATATTAATAATAATTCTTTATATGTAGTAAAAGATAATGATTTAATCATCGGTGTCTTTTGTGTTAGGGATTATGAACCAACTTATGATGTTATTTATAAGGGTGAATGGTCAACAAACAAGGATTATGTAGTAGTCCATCGTTTTGCGGTAAGAAATGAATATAAGGGCAAGGGTGTTGCCAAGTATATCTTTGATTATGTAAAGAAGGACCATGATTATATAAGGGTGGATACTCATCCTGAAAATAAGAGCATGATTAAGTGTCTTTATAATAATGGTTTTACTTATAAGGGAGAAATTTTCTTAAATAGAACAGGTTTTAACCTAAGAAATGCCTATGATTATTTATCTAATTAGTCTTATATATTTATTTGTAGCTACTTTTATAAAGGATCCCTTTACTTATAACTATTCAATGATGAGTGGTGACTTTTATGGTTATCTATTTGTGATGGGTTTAAGTATAGTCTTAGGTTTATCTTTATATAAGACTTCTATTATCTTAAAAAAGAAGAATAGCTTATGTTTATTAGCACCCCTTGTTGCCTCTATTTTCCCTTATGTAGAAGGAAGTGGTGATTTCTTTTCTAATATGCATGAAGTGTGTGCTTATCTTTCTTTAGGTTTAATATTGTATGTTGCTTATAAGAACATTGTTAATTATCGATTTTTCAGTTTAAAGAAAAGTGCTTATTGTCTAAAGATATTGGGAATAACGATATTTATTGATACTATTTATTACTTTGATTCTTTTAGAGTTTATAGTATTCATGAGCTTATTTTACTTAGTGTGATAATTTTAATTCATCTTTTTATCTATTATGATGTCAAAAAACAGAATTAATGTGTTATCATATTTAGGTATCCCCGAATGGCGGAATGGCAGACGCGCACGACTCAAAATCGTGTTGGAAACAGTGTGGGTTCAAGTCCCACTTTGGGGACCATTTTAGCTTAAGAAATGTCCAATTTATGGGCATTTTTTATTTTTGATAACAAAAAAGAAAACAAATTGTTAACAAAAAATAACTATGTATATTCTAACTTTTATATTTTTTAAAAATCCTCACTTGCACAAGTGTGCTAATGATTTTACCTAAGTCCTTTGTTTTTCGCATTTTTTAGAACAGAATCTCTATAATGAAGCGTTTTAGGGTTATGTATAGCCTTGTCTAGTAGTATTTTAATTTTTTCAAGTTTGTTTTATGGTTTGTTAACCATAAAAGAGAATAGATTAAGATAGTTCTGTAAATCATCTCTATTAAAGTCTGAATGAGAATATACTATATTTAGCATATCTAACAGCACACTTATTTGCATAGCAGGGATAGAAATTCAAGAAATGATACAATTAGGATCGCTTGTAAAAAGTCAAGTAATCCAATGGTTTTATGAAATGAATGTCTACCGATAAAAGATTTATGAGAACTCATGGTGGATATAATAGAGATAATTTACAAGACTGGTTAAACATGTTTTGGCTTATTAAGAATAAATCAAATGATAGGTATGATAAAGTACTAAGATTTATAGAAATTAGTAATTTCGTCACCAAAAATAGTGAAATATAGAGGTGTTATGTCATTCAAAAGTACTAAATAAGGGATTTGTCGTCCACAGTGCAATTAGAGTTTTGTAAAAGTCTAAAATGTTCAAACTACTAAGATGATACTATTCTTTCATATATTCCCAATGATATTTGTGATAAGTTTTGATTTTCCCATTACAACATTCATTTATTTTTCTGTTATCACCGTTTACGGATTTTGCTGCTTCTTTTGAGTTTTCAAATATTTCCCCAGTATCTACGTTTCTTATTTTTGCCTTTACAGTTTTTCTTCTTCTTTTTGTGGAATCCACATATTCCCAATGATATCCAAAAGCTGTATGTTGTTTTCCATTACAAGCGTCACAAATATCACCTTTTCTTCCGTTAACTGAATCAGCTGCTTCAGTTAAACTTTTATATATAATATTTTTTTCTATATTTTTTATCTTTAAGCAGTTAGAATCATTAATGTTCTTCCTTCCACACTTTTCACACCCAAAAATCTTACCATATTTATTTGTATTTTTAGTTCTGCTATTTGGAGATGCTTTCCATTCATGACCACATTTTGAGCATTTCCACCAAACATTTTTGCCATTACCCCATGAAATTTTATCTGGGGTTAAATTACCGTTCTTTTCAAAATTCCATTCTTTTGCGATTTCTGGATATTTAAAAGCTAAACTATTTTCTTTCTTTAAATTTTCGTAACTCGAAACTATCTCAATAACATCTCTACTAATGTCAATATCATTAGCAACATTTACACCCAATATGTTGTAAAGTTGAATTATTGATTTTTCGAGTTCCTTATCATCACAATCTTTACATTCGATTATTTGAGCGAAATTTGTTTGTGGCAAAGCGGGATCCCTAAATCTTATCAAAGTGATACCTTTTTCTTTGCAATATTGATCTTTTTTGTTGTCATATAAGAATTTACTATCGGCTATATGCCATCTTAAACCATCGTATTCTATTCCTGTTTTTATCTCTGGAATATATATATCAAACTCAAACTCACCAATCATCTCTCTATTTTTAGCATTTGAGAAAATCTTTTTTACATAGAAAAGAATTGCTTGCTCTTGAAATGATGTTGATTGCTTTGCGCATAGTGGACATCCTGAATGCCGGTTTGTCCTTTTTTTAATTTGCATTACATATTTGTTTCCACACCACGAACAAATCCAATGAGCATAATAGTCACTACTCTTTCCGTAAAACTCAGGCTCTCTTTCGTTTAATTGATAGTCCCACTCTTTTAATAGATATGGGTATAATTTTGCCATATTATTTCTTTGCCCTACTGTTATTAATAAATTTTCATGAGCATTCTTTCTTGCACATATAGGGCATCCTCTATTTAAAAATGTTCTATTTCCTATTTTTGCTTCCCATTCATGTCCACATTTAGAACATTTCCACCACACTTTAGAATTGCTTCCTTTTGTATAAGCTTCTATACCTTTTTCATTTTTTAAATAGTCCCATTCTTCTATTAGGTTTATTTTATCGTTTTGTAGACACCATTCTTTTAGATTGATTTTGTTTTTGTTCATACATATATTTTAACATTTGATATTATGCTGATTGATATCACTTTCTTTTATTGTGAATAAAGAATAGAACATTAATGATATTTTTCTTATTGTAAAATATAGGTATGAATTTAGAAGAACTTAAATTAACAGATAAGAGGATGAATATATGTAAGCGTCTTGATTTAAAAGATAGCGATGATATCTTGCATTATTATCCTTTCAAATATGAAGAATTTAATTTAACTCACTACGCAGATTTTAAAGAGGGAGAGAGGGTAGTCTTTGAGGCTGAATTAATATCTAAGCCTACAACCTTTAGATTCAAGGGCAAGATGTCTAAGACTTCTTTTAGAGTCTTATATGAGGAAGAAGAATTATTGATAACCATTTTTAATAGGCCTTGGGTTAGTACTAATAATGAACATAAATTGACAATTGTTGGTAAGTATGAGGGTAAGAATAGGGTTACCGCTTCTAATTTTTATACTAAGGATATAAATGAAATCTTAGGTATTACACCTGTTTATTCTATAAAAGAAGGCATTAAACAAAATGAAATTAAGAATTTAGTTAACTATACTTTTAAGAAAGTAAAGACAGTTAATGATTTAGTGCCTAAGCATTTATTAAATAAACATCATTTAATTGATTTGTATGAAGCCTTATATAGTATTCATAATCCAAGTGGTGTAAATGAATTAAAGAAGGCTCTAGCACGTCTTAAGTATGATGAATTTTTACGCTTTTATTTATCTTTAGGAATATTAAATGGTGATGATAAGGTGGTAATTAAGAATGCCAAGGTGTTTGATATAGAAAAGATAAATTCATTCATTAAGGATTTACCATATTCATTAACAGTTGATCAAAAAAGTAGTATCCAAGCTATCTTAAATGATTTAAGAAGTGATAGGCCAATGTATAGACTATTACAGGGTGAGGTAGGTAGTGGTAAGACTATTGTGGCTTTTATTGGATTATATGCAAATTATTTAGCTGGCTACCAGGGTGCTTTGATGGCTCCTACTGAAATACTTGCGAAACAACATTACTTGTCTTTTAAGAAGATGTTTAAGGATTTAAGAGTAGAGCTATTGGTTGGAAGTAGTGGTGAGAATAAGAAGATTAAGGAAATGTTGACAAATGGTGAAATAGATGTAGTCATTGGAACTCATGCCTTATTTAGTGATGATGTAGGGTTTAATAAGTTGGGCTTGGTTATCACTGATGAACAACATCGTTTTGGCGTAAAACAGCGAAGAGCTTTAAAGGAAAAGGGTGAAAGCGTTGATGTGTTGATGATGTCAGCTACTCCAATACCACGTACTTTAGCATCTTCTTTATATGGGAATATGGATATATCTTCAGTTATGAGTATGCCAAGTGGCAGAAAGGGTTGTGATACTTATTTGATTAAGAAGAATAGTATTGTGGATATTCTCGATGATTTAAAAAGACAACTAGACTTAGGTAAACAGATTTATATTGTAGCTTCTAGTATTGAAGCTAGTGATAGTTTTAAGGGCAAGGATGTAAATAGCTTATATGAGAGTCTGATTGATGTCTTTAAGCCTTATAAAGTAGCTTTATTACATGGTAAGAAGACAAGCGAAGAGAAGGATGAAATACTTGATGAGTTTAGAGATAATAAGATTCAGGTTTTAGTTTCTACTACCGTAATTGAAGTAGGTATCAATGTGCCTAATGCGACTGTAATGGTTATTTATGATAGTGATCGCTTTGGTTTAAGTCAGATTCATCAATTAAGAGGTAGGGTACAAAGAGGAAGTGATAAGGGAACTTGTTACTTGTTGACTAATAGTAATGAGCCTGAGACTTTAAAAAGACTTGAGGTTTTGGTTAAGACTAATGATGGTTTCAAGATAAGTGAACAAGATTTAATGTTAAGAGGGCCTGGTGATATCTTGGGTACAAGACAATCGGGTTTGCCTACTTTTATCTTGGGCAATTTGTTTAGTGATACTAACTTTATTGAGGCTAGTAAAGAGGATGCTAAAGAAATTATGGATAATCTAGATAATGTTGAAAATAAATTGTTTTATGATGATGTTTTAAGAGTGATGGGCTCAATAGTAGGGGATTAATGTATAATACTTGTATGACTATTTTTGATTTTTTAGATGACATCGGAATCGTACACAATGATTCAAAGTTAATTGAACAAGCTTTTATTCACTCTTCTTATGTTAATGAACATAAGGGTAAGTGCCATGACAACGAAAGATTAGAATTTATGGGAGATGCTGTTTTACAAATTTATTCAGCAGAAAGGCTTTATGCGATAGATCCTCCTTTAAAAGAGGGTATTATGTCTACAAGAAGAGCTAATCTTGTATGTGAAAAGGGTTTGGCAAAAGTTGTTCGTAAATTTGGATTAAACAAATATTTAAAGCTTGGTCAGGGTGAAGAGAAGACTGGTGGTAGAGATCGTGATTCAGTTATTTCAGATATGTTTGAGGCTTTTATTGGGGCTGTTTATTTGGATACTGATATTAAGAATACTTATAAGCTTCTTGATTATTTAATGTTGGAATTTGTCAAGGAGATTGATGAAACAACTTTTGACTATAAGACAAAGCTTCAAGAATATGTACAGGCTGATTCTAGAAAATCAATTAATTATGAGCTTGTTTATGCAAAGGGTCCTAGTAATAAGCCAGAATTTAAGATTGCCGTTAAGATTGGTGGTCTTGTATATGGTACCGGTATTGGTAGCAGTAAGAAGGAAGCTCAAAAGAATGCAGCCAAGGATGCATTAGAGAAATTAGCTGGAAATGAATAAATTTAATATAGATACTTTTTTAAGTGAGAAGAATTATGATGAAGAGACTTGTGAATTGTTCAAGTCTTTTAAGGTGGTTGATTCTTTATATAAAAGAAACAAAGACTCTTTGATTCTTAAGATTGAAAATGAAAAGATATTGCCTCTTGAGGCAGTAAGGGAATTGGCTGCTTATTTTAAGGCGTTTGGTTTTTCTCATGTTCGTTTATATTTTAATGTCAAGGATGATGAATTAAGTCATAAGGAAATTAGTGCTATTGTACAAGGCTTTAAGGATAGTTATCATGCTTTTAATAATGCCTTGGTTGTTAGAAATGATAATGGTTTTATCTTATCTTATATTGATGAAGATGCTTATGAACACGATAGAGAATTTATTGATGATTTAAAGTTGTTTTTCTATGACTTAGGTTATCGTAAGCCAATTGAGATGGAACTTAAACATATTGATGAAGAGCCTGAGATTGAAGTAAGAAAGCCTTTGGAAGTGGTATCAAGTAATGATTCTAAGCCTTCTTTTAATAGTAATAATAATTCTGATGGAAAGCCAAAGTTTAATAATTATAAGAGAAAGACGGTTGAATACAAACCTGTTATTATTGATGACTTGGATGATGTTGCCTACAATGTTAAGTTAAGTGCTCAAATTTTTAAGGTTGATGAGCGAACTACAAGAACTGGTATTATTATTCAAATGATTTATCTTAAGGATACAACTAATGCATGTATCGCTAAGATGATGGAGGGTAAACGTTTTTCTAAGGATGATTTAAAGAATAATAAAGAGGGTAAGTGGTGTACTGTTTATGGTAACTATCGTTTTAATACTTTCTCTAATGATTATGAATTTGAGGTTGATGCGATTGAATATATCGATGATCCTAGTCCTTTAGTTGATGATGAAAAAGAGAAGAGAATTGAGCTTCATGCTCATACTAAATTAAGTGAAATGGATGGTGTGTCTTCACCTACTGATTTGGTTAAGGCTGCTTATAAGTATGGTCATAAGGCTGTTGCGATTACGGACCACTTGGATTTACAGGGTTTCCATGAAGCTTTTGTAACTTATAAGGGTATTAAAAAGAGTGCTGATAAGGATACTTTTGATTTCAAACTATTATATGGTTGTGAAATGAATATGGTTTATCCTGAGCTTAAGATTGTTTATAACAGTAATGATGATTTATTGTTGGATCAAGAATATATCGTATTTGACTTGGAAACAACAGGCTTATCAACACGTTATGATCATATTATTGAATTTGGTGCGGTTTTAATGTACAAGGGTCAGGTTAAAGAAGAACGTGACTTCTTTGTAAAGCCACCATTTAAGCTTAGTGAAACAATTAAGAATTTAACTAATATTTCTGATAGTGATGTTGAAAACGCAAGAACTTTTGAAGAATGTAAGGATGAAATCTTAGATTTTATTAAGGGTAGAGTGTTGGTTGCTCATAATGCATCGTTTGACTATGGTTTCTTGAATGCTGAATTAGATCGTTTAGGTTTGCCTAAGCTTGAAAATCCAGTAATTGATACCTTGGACCTTTCAAGATCCATGTTTAAGACAAGACGTGCTTTTAAATTGGGCAAGATAGCTAAACAATATGGAGTGCCATATGATGAAGAAGTAGCTCATAGAGCTAATTATGATGCGGAAGTATTGGCTGGAATCTTTAATTTGATGTTGAAGGATTTAACTAAGGTTAATGTTAAGACTTTAAATCAATTGAAGGCTTATCAGGGTGAAGATGCTTTTGTAAAGAGTAGAGCCTTCCATACAACAGTATTATGTAAGAACAAGGCAGGTTTAAAGTCTTTGTTTAAGCTTGTTTCTATTTCTAACACTGATCAATTGGCTGTTTTTGGTAAGGCTAATAGTAAGGATAGCAGTTCTGATTTTATTGCGGAACCTAGAATCTTTAAACAAACACTTGATGAATATCGTAAAGATTTACTTATTGGTTCAGCTTGTTTAAATGGTGAGGTTTTTGAGATAGCTTCAACTAGGTCTAAGGAAGAACTTGCCAAGGCTATTTCTTTCTATGATTATATTGAGGTACAGCCATTAGAGAACTATAGTTACTTATAT
Source organism: uncultured Erysipelotrichaceae bacterium (assembly GCA_934692455.1). GTDB lineage: Bacteria > Bacillota_I > Bacilli_A > Erysipelotrichales > Erysipelotrichaceae > Colivicinus. The sequence continues at coordinate 3,232 of CAKUTY010000002.1, read as the reverse complement.
AGAGATCGTGAGTCTTTTACTAAGGAGCGCTTAAAGGATTATTTAAGGGATATTATTACTGAGGCAAAAAGACAAAATAAGATTGTGGTTGCCACAGGTGATGTTCACTATATTAAGAAAGAAGAAAAGATATTGAGGGATGTATATATTTCAGCACAAGCCATTGGTGGTGCTCATCATCCTTTGTATCTATTTGATAAGGAGAAAAGGGCAAAGCAGGTGAGTCCTGATCAACATTTCCGTAATACAAGAGAGATGCTTGATTGTTTTGCGTGGTTAGAGGATGAAAAGCTAATTAGGGAATTAGTTATCGAAAATCCTTTGAAGATAAGTGAATTGTGTGAAAATATCACTCCTTTCTCTGATGAATTAAGGCCTCCTAGAGTTTTGGATGCAATAAAGAAGGCTAAGGAGTGTCGTATTGTTGAAGAGCCTTTTGTGCATACTGATGAGGTTATTTCGGCTGATGATTATTTGACTCGTCTTGTTTATTATCAGGCTGAGGTTTTATATGGTAAGGATTATGACCAATTTATTGTTGATCGTATTAAGAAAGAATTGGATGCGATTATTGGTAATGGTTATGGTGTTATTTACTATACTTGTCACTTGATGGTTAAGCGTTCTAATGATGATGGTTATATTGTAGGTTCAAGAGGTTCCGTTGGTTCTTCTTTGGTAGCTACTTTAAGTGGTATTACTGAGGTTAACCCACTGCCTCCACATTATGTATGTCCTAAGTGTCATCATTTTGAGTGGATTAAAGATGCGGCTAGTGGTTATGACGTAGAAGATAAAGCCTGTCCAGAGTGCGGTGAGATCATGAAAGGTAATGGTCAAAATATCCCATTTGAGACTTTCATGGGTTTTAATGGTGATAAGGTTCCCGATATTGACTTAAATTTCTCTGGTGATTATCAGCCTCGTGCTCACTTATTTACAAGAGAAATCTTTGGTAAGGATAATGTCTTTAGAGCTGGTACTATTTCTACAGTCGCTGATAAGACAGCCTTTGGTTATGTGTCAGGATATTGTGAAGAAAAGGGTATTACTAATATGAGTAGGGCCCAAAAGGATAGACTTGCCAGTGGTTGTGCTGGTGTTAAGCGTACTACTGGGCAACACGCTGGTGGTATTGTTGTACTTCCAGATACGATGGAGATTGAGGATGTTACGCCTATTCAATATCCTGCCAATGATAAGGAAGCACCTTGGAAGTCAACTCACTTTGAATATCATGATTATTCAGATAATATCTTAAAGTTTGATATTTTAGGACACGTGGATCCTACGGCTATGCGTCTTTTTGAGAATGTTTCAGGTATTGATGTTAAGACCATTCCGATGAATGATGCAAGAGTATTGTCTTTGTTCTCTAGTTCTAAGGAATTAAATATTATTAATCCAAATTACCATGAGGAGACAGGTGCTTGTGGTCTTCCTGAATTTGGTACTTTGAATACTCGTAATACAATTGAGGAGACCCGTCCTAAGGTATTCTCTGATTTAGTTCAGATTTCTGGTTTATCACATGGTACCGATGTATGGCGTGGTAATGCCCAAGAATTGATTCACCAAGGTATTGCCCTAAGAGATGTTATTGGTTGTCGTGATGATATCATGGGTACTTTGATGAGTTATAACCTTGAGCCTTTGACTTCATTTACTTTGATGGAGAAGGTAAGAAAGGGTAAGGGTTTAACACCAGAAGAGGAAAAACTGATGGAGGAGCATAATGTTCCTAGATGGTATATTGAGTCTTGTAAGAAGATTAAGTATATGTTCCCTAAGGCCCATGCGGTTGCCTATTGTATCATGGCGGTCAGGGTGGCTTGGTTTAAGGTTTATTATCCTGAGTATTATTATGTTTCTTACTTTACACTTAGATGTGATGCCTATGAACTTGAGACGATGTTGAAGGATGCGGATAGTATCTATGCTCGTATGAAGGAATTACAGGCTAAGATGAATTCTAGGGAGAATCCTATTTCTAAGAAGGAGAAGGATATTTTCAATACTATTGAAGTATGTTATGAGATGGTATCTAGAGGATATCGTTTGATTAATATTGATTTATATAAGTCTTTGGCAACTGAGTTTAGGGTTAATCCTGATAATAATCATGAGATTATTCCACCATTTACTATTATTGATGGTCTAGGTGCCAACGTTGCGATTAGTATTGTAGAAGCTAGAGAGAAGATGCCTTTCTTGTCTAAGGAAGACTTGAGTGATCGTACACAGTTGTCGAATACTTTAATTAAGAAGTTGGATGATTTACATGTCTTAGATGACTTGGATGATTCTAACCAAGTATCGTTGTTTTAAAGCTCTTAATTGAGCTTTTTCAATGAATGTTTATGTAAACATTTACATTCATTGAAATTAATTACATTGTTATTTATAATGTTTTTCTAGGAGAGTACTAGTTTTATGAAAAATGAATATGTTAAACAAGCTTATGAATATGTATGCAAGTATGCACCTGGTGAAACACAATTCTTGAATGCAGTTAAGGAAGTGTTTGAGTCATTAGAGCCATTCTATGATGTTCATCCAGAGCTTGCAAATAAGAAATATTTAGAGAGAATTGCGGAACCTTGTAGAGTAATTGAATTCAAGGTTGAGTGGATAGATGATAATGGAAATATTCAAGTAAATCGTGGTTATCGTGTTCAAAATAATAATGCGATTGGTCCTTTTAAGGGTGGTTTACGTTTTAATGAGAATGTTAATCTTTCAATTTTAAAGTCTTTGGCTTTTGAACAAACATTTAAGAATGCCTTAACTGGTTGTCCTATGGGTGGAGGAAAGGGCGGTAGTAACTTTGATCCTCATGGTAAGTCACCTGCTGAAATTAAAAGATTCTGTGAAGCGTTTATGGATCAACTATATCCTTTCATTGGCTCAAAGACTGATGTTCCTGCTGGTGATATTGGTGTAAGTGGTGTTGAAATTGGTTATATGATTGATCAATATTTAAAGTATCGTAGTGATATTGGCACTTTAACTGGTAAACCTTTAGACAAAGGTGGTTTAAAGGGTAGAACTGAGGCTACAGGTTATGGTTTATGTTATTTCACTGAAGAGATGTTAAATGACCATGGTTTAAGCTTTAAGGATAAGAAAGTAATTGTATCTGGTTCTGGTAATGTATCTACTTATGCATGTGCTAAGGCAAGTGAATTAGGTGGTACTGTTATTGGAATGTCTGATAGAAACGGTTATATTG
>CAKUTY010000001.1 GCA_934692455.1 uncultured Erysipelotrichaceae bacterium | reverse complement strand
TTTAAGTATGAAAGTATTATTTGTATATAACCCTTTTTCAGGGAAAACTCAAATTAAAAATCGTCTATACGATATTCTAAACGTCTTTGCCAACGCAAAATATGAACTAACTGTTGTCCCAACTACTAGAAGAGATGAGGCTAGTGAATATGTTAAAAATAAAGGCCATCTTTTTGATTTAGTAATCTGTTCAGGAGGAGATGGTACTCTTAATGAAGTAGTCAATGGTTTATTAAATAATCCTAATGAAATACCGCCACTTGGTTATATTCCATCAGGCAGCACTAATGACTTCGCTCATTCACTAAAGATTCCTCGTGATATGGCTAAAGCTGCTGAACTTATTCCTTATGGTAATTATAAAGATGTAGACATGGGCAAATACAATGATAAGTACTTTGTCTATGTTGCAGCCTTTGGAGCTTTTACAAGTGTTTCATACGCAACACCACAAGACATTAAAAATATCATTGGACATGCAGCCTATGTAATTGAAGGAATTAAGTCTTTATCATCTATTAAAGCCTATGCTGTTGAAGTAGATTGCCAACAACTTCATACCAAAGAAAATTTTATCTATGGCATGGTAACTAATACTTACTATGTTGGTGGACTTTATAAAATGGACAAGAAGTCTGTTAAATTAGATGATGGTCAATTTGAGGTCTTATTAATCAAAGAACCAAAAGATATTTTAGATTTAAATGATATTACTTCTTATTTATTAAAGAATACTGATGAATCAGATTTAATCTATTCATTTAAGACAAACCACATTACATTTAAAACTGAGGAAGCTATTCCTTGGACCTTAGATGGTGAGTATGGAGATAGTCCAACTGATGTAACAATCGATAATATGCATAAAGCTATAAGGATGATTTGTAAGTAATGTTATTTAATTCTTTAAGCTATGCCATTTTTTTACCCTTGGTATTTATCATCTATTGGCTACTACCAAACAAATACCGTTGGATCTTATTGTTGATTGCCTCATATTACTTCTATATGTCATGGAACGCCAAGTATGTGTTTCTAATATTTATCACTACTTTTACTTCCTATTTATGTGCAATCTTAATAGAAAAGAATATAGAACATAAGAAACTAATATTAATCATTACCCTTCTTGTTTGTTTAGGGATTCTTTTTGTGTTTAAATATTTCAACTTTTTCTTTGAAACAATTAACTACCTACTAGGCAATAAACTACATAGCATTTCATTAAATTTATTATTACCAGTAGGCATTTCCTTCTATACCTTCCAAACATTAAGTTATTGCATAGATGTCTACAGAGGAAATATTAAGGCTGAGAAACATTTTGGCTACTACGCAACATTTGTATCCTTCTTTCCACAACTTGTTGCCGGTCCCATTGAAAGACCTGATAATCTATTACCGCAACTTAGAAAAGAAAAAGAATTTGACTACAACAAGGCTGTATATGGATTAAAGTTAATGACCGTTGGTTTCTTTAAGAAAATAGTTGTAGCCGATAATTTAGCTTACTATGTTGATATGGTTTATAACGATTTATCTTATTACCAAGGTTTTGCCCTAGTATTAGCAGCCTTCTTTTTCACAATCCAAATCTATTGTGACTTCTCAGGCTATTCTGATATCGCCAAAGGCTCTGCCAAACTATTAAATATCGATTTGATGGACAACTTCAAGACTCCATATTTCTCTACAACTATTAAAGAATTCTGGTCTAGATGGCACATCTCCTTATCATCATGGTTTAAAGACTATGTCTATATTCCGCTAGGTGGTAATCGTTGTAGTAGACTTAGACATTACTTTAATTTACTCGCAACATTTCTAGTAAGTGGCTTATGGCATGGCGCTAATATCACTTTTGTGATTTGGGGTGGTATTCATGGTTTATTACAAATCCTTGAAGATATATTTCATATTAAGAAGAACACTAAAACCTATTCATTCACATGGTTTATTAAAGTCTCTCTAATCTTTATCTTAATGTCAATTACTTGGGTCTTCTTTAGAGCTTCCAATCTACATGATGCCCTATATATCTTTAAACATATCTTTGAAGGTATTACTAGTCCTAAATCATATATCGTCTCTGGTTTATATAGCTTTGGTGTAAAAGCCCCATATCTATTGACGATGTTAGCAATTTATCTAATTCCACTATTTATCATCGATTATATAAATGTTAAATATGATGCCCTAACTATCTTAAATAACAAGCCAAAGGCAATTAGATACTTAGCTTACTTCATCTTATTATTGATGATTCTATTACTACATTATGTAGGTGAAGTTAACTTTATTTATTTCCAATTCTAATTATGAAAAGATTTATTAAAAAAACATTATTCTTTATTTTGATTCTAGCGTTAATATCTGTATCATTATCGATATATATTGATCCTTTTAATGTGTTTCATCCTCTAGATATTAAAGACAATGGTGTAGAGCCAAATAAGAACTTTATAAAGATGACATATATTTTAGATAATCCTGATAAGTTTGATACTTTTATCTTTGGTTCTAGTAGAGTTGGTAATATCCACGCCAATAATCTATGGGGAGAAAAGGCTTATAATATGACCTATTCAGAAGGATTACCGGTAGAAGCTTTAAACAATGTGAAAACTTTAATCGATAATGGTGTTTATGTTAAGGCTATTTATCTAGGCGTTGATAATTTGTCATATACTATTGATCCATTAAGCCATAATAGTTCTTCTAATGCCTCATATGAATTATCAAAGACAAACCCTATTAAGTTCTATTCATATTATCTAGATCCAGCCATGGCTTTTAAATCATTAACCACTGTCATCTACAAACATAAAGTTGATGATTCTTATGCCTATCGTTTCTATGAATTTGGTTGGAATTCTGACTATGGAGCTACAAGTAATTATGACTTTGATAATGCAGAACCAAGTATAGGAAAAAGCTATCGTCTTAAGGAAACGATAGCTGAAATCAAAGAATTGAAGGAATTATGTGATGCCAACAACATTAAGTTTGTGGTGTTCACAAATCCTATGTATTATGTAACTTATGAAGCTGCACTAGATCAAAACTATTTAAAATTCTTAAAAGAATTAGCTAATATAACTGAATTTTGCAACTTCTCAGGTTATAACGATATTACTACAAATTCTGCTTATTGGATTGATAATTCTCATTACAACGCCGAAGTCAGTGATATGGTTCTTGAATGTATTGCCTTCCATGCCTATTATGGAAACCTATATGAACAAGGCTTTGGCTATTGGTTGAATAAAGACAATATCGATGACTTTATTGTTTCTCAATCAAAGCACTAATATCTAAGTGACAGATATTTCTTTTGCCACTACATACAGTATCAAGTGTTAACATGTTACCCTTATCATCGAAACGAGGATGAAGGTCACATCTTCTATCGTCTTGATACTTTTTATATGAATAGAACTTTCCAAGAATCTTAACTGTGTTCTTCTTTAAATCAATCAACATCAATTTAGACTTACAAGTATAGTCAGGATAAGCATCGGTAACGATATAACGCTTGTTTAAAACAGTAGGATGACCATCATCTACTAATAATTCATGTTTAAAGTGTTTTTGGTTTCCATCTAAATCAACAAAGAAATAGCCATCTTGATTATTGTTCCCTCTTAAATAGCCAAATAATGTTTCATTATTGTACCAGCACATATGTGAAACCATTTTATTATCAGCTAATACTTTTAGCTCTTTAGTCTTTAAATCAACACACAATAATCTTGTATACTTAATGCCTTCTTTAAACCAACGATGTAAGAATATAGCCTTAGTATTATCTGGTGATAGGTCGATGTGATTAACCTTGTGAACGGCATCAATCATCGTATCACTTGTCTTAAAGTCTTTAATGTCTTTTAGTGATAGCCATAATGAATAAGTATTATTTTTAATATCAACATAATAAATACCATCATTTGATTCATCTTCTAAATTATTGTAAGGAAGATTAAAGTAACCATAGTCTTTTCTTAATTTAGCAAGCCTTGAGAAGTTTAAGCTCAAAGAAAAACTTCCATCATTGCTTACAGAATAGATAGGATAATCAATTATCTTAACTTCCTTAGTTTCGATATTAATAAGCTTACTGATATATTTAGTACCATCAAAGTCATTATGAATAATGTGCTTATCACTGGTCCAAGTAGCCATAGAACCCTGTTGAAAGTTCCATGCTTTTGATGAAGATATCTTTTCATCATCAACTAAAATATCAATTTCTTGTTTATAGTTAAAATTATCTTCATTTAAACGATGAGATAAAACCTTGCCATTATAAACACATGGTCTTACATAATAACCAAAGAAATGCACCTTGTCATCATTGAATACTAAATCACCCTTAACGTCCTTGGCTAAATACATCTTCTCATCATTACGAGTCTTGTAATATTTGGCATGGAAATGATAAATAGAATATAACTTAGTATCAAGAATTCTATTTTTAATTTTAGTCTTAAAAGAACCATTTACTCTATCATTTACCAGCTTGTTGTAGGTTTTAAGTGATGTATCACTACTTAACAAAGCTTCCTTTTGTCTTCTCATTTTAGGAGATTCTTCTTGGTATAAGTCATTATATTTTAAGATTAAATCCTTATGCTTAATTAACTTTTCTAAGAAACTATATAATAATTCATACTTAGAAAACTTAACATCCTTGTCTCCACCTATATTATCAATCTTATAGTAAATAGAATAAAAAGATTCAAACATACGATAATAGAAGATATCACAAGGATTAGATACTTGATCCATGATTGAATTAAATACCTTAACCCAACTATCAATAATAGTAGGTTTTAAATCAGTTCTAGTATTACCACTTCTATTAATCAAATAATAGCTTAAGGCTTTTCCACAATATGTTACACTCTTAACATTATTTAAAGTATAGAAATACAAAAGGTTGTCAGTATAACTAACTTTAGTTGTGAAAACGATATCCTTTACAATTGATCTTTTATATAACTTGGCATGTGGTGATGGTTCTAGGAAGAATAACACATCAAAGTCTTTGTTTCCTCTTGTATATTTCTTGCCATCAACAAGTTTTCCAAATTCAGCATTATAAGAAGCGTCATATGTTTCTTCATCACTATCTTCATATACCAAATTCTTAGCACCAACAACCAGATCAACATTATCTTTCTTTTGATAAGCGATTAAGGTACTTAGGGCATCATTAGATAGGTAATCATCCGGATCGCATACTAAAACATAGTCCGCATCGCTTTTGTTGAAGGCCAATTGTAAAACACTACCATAGCCGCCATTTTCCTTCACAATACTCTTAATGATACTTGGATATTTCTTAACATATTCATCAATGATTGCTTGTTCATTAAAAGGTGAACCATCATTAACTACCAAAATATCGTAGTTACTATAGTCTTGTTTAACAAGTGATTCTAAACACTTGCCAATATATTTTTCAACATTATATACAGGGACAATGATACTTATCTTATTTTCCATTTTTCAACCTCTTTAGTGCATAATATAACTTACATTTAATACGTGACAAATAAACATCATCACCCTTTTCTTCATTAACACGATAGATGTCTTTACTATTTTTGAAGTACTTATCTTCTACATCGAAGATATCATCTATGAATTGATAGACAAATTTCTTATCTTGTAACTTCATTGATTTTCTTAATGATTGAATGAAGTTTCTTTTAATCAAATATGCAAATTCATCAACATATTCATCAAAACAGTTTTCTGATATATAGTAGTCCATAACTTCTTTAGCCATATCAATGATGTGATATAGTTTCTTATCGATTTGAGCTGTTATATTATTTGGTCTATCAATTAGATAGTTATATAAAGGTTTATCAACATAAGAAATGCTATTAGCCTTTAATAATAACTTAGGAGTTGTTCCCATATCTTGATGACGATATCCATAAGGATAAAGTATCTTATTATCTTTAAATAATGATGTCTTATAAGCCTTATTCCAAGCAGCATTTGGTGTATAAGCTAATAATTCTTTTTTATCTTTTAAGTTATAGATACCATTTTCAACTTTTAAACTTACGAGTTCTTTACTACCATTAGCTAGATAATACTGATTGTACGAAAAGACCATCATAGCACTCTTGTCTTTATCTAGTGTGTTAATGATTGTTTCTACATAATTGTTTTCTACAAAGTCATCGCCATCGATAAAAGAAATATATTCACTCTCACATCTCTCTATTCCATAGTTTCTCGCATCACTTAAACCACCATTAGTTTTATCTAATAATTTGAATTTATCATTATTTAAGTAATCCAAGATGATATCTCTACTTTTATCAGTAGAACCATCATTGACACAAAACACTTGATAATCACCACATGTTTGGTCAACTAAAGAATCTAAGCATTTCTTTAGATAGTTTTCAACGTTATATATAGCTACTACGATTGTTAATTTATACATACTTAATAATTATACTATTGAATAGGCTTTCTATTGGCGTACTCTAGTAAACTTAATGATAAATAAAGGGCAGAGTTGTAGTTTATAGCTGGTTCTACATTAGAATAGCTATCACTATTGTCCACAAATCTAGTTGCGATTGGAGAATCTTCACTAAAGTACTTACCTATTTCGCCATCACTTAGTAATTGGTCAACACCATTACACATAGCACCCTTAATCATATTTTGACCCTTGGCATAAGCTAAACGAGAATGAATAGTTTGAGGATATTTATATCCATAACCCCAAATAAATGACATATCTAATACATTTAGACCAAGAATATAATCAATCATTTCACTTGCCTTTACTACATATCTTTCGTCTTTAAAATATCTTGATGCCAATAATAACTTGTTAATAGCTTCGCATACGTGTTGGTTAGATCCCCATGCATATGCGGTATACGGATAAGCATAAACATTAGAAGATACACCATCACATATCGCATCGCAATCTGATTTTAATCTTTCTTTAGCTTGAACATATTCTTTACTGTTATATTCCAAGCTATCTAACAAAACAATATAGGCGTAGGTTCTGCAATTGGCAACCATATTATCAGAATCAACACCAGTATCTAATAAAGATTTACATAATTCTTTATATTTATTATCTCTAGTAAGCTTATAAGCCACACTATAGGCAAATAATCTCTCATCAGTTTCGTTTTCTACATAATATGTCCCAACATTAAACTCATCGGGGTTTTTTGGATTAGATGGATTTTGATTATTTAGTAAATAATCAATTGCCTTATTATGCGCATTTAAACATTTATCCGCCAATTCTTTATCATCATTTTTAAACGCTTCATAGGCTAATCCTGTAATACCCGCAAAAGATGCGGTTACTGAAGTCCATGGATTTAATAAATATGTTTCTTGTTCATCTAATTCTGGAGACACAAAGTCAGCAAAGTTTTTACTTACAACTTTGTTATAAACGCCTCCATATTCATTTTGGAGTTTTAAGACGTAATCTAAACCAAACTTAATTTCATCAATTAACTTTTCGTCTTTATTGGCGCCATATAAATACGAAAATAGTAAATCAGCAATTACTTTATTTTCAACAACACCATACTTACCATAATCACCAGCATCATGCCAACCACCCGTTGTATCGATGAATTCTTCCTTTGTATAACTAAACACCTTGCTAGGCGCCGTATGACACGCAGGGTGACCTAAAACACCTTCTGTATCATGTCCACATCTTTGAACATAAATAGCTTCTAAAACACTTTCTAACAGTTCATTGTAGCTATCGTTTATAGAGAAGTTTTTAGAATAGTATCCAAATTCGCTTTTTATATAATATTCACCACCAGTTTCTAAATCTTTGAAATATCCCTTATATAGCCATTGATTTGTATCGTTTTCAAAAATCGCCTCCGAAACATTCTCTGCATATACTAGCGAATCATCGTTTGCGTTATAAATGCCATAATAATTTCCTGGGTTATTATTAAAGACTACTTGTTTGTTCAATTTATCTAAATAAGCGATTTGATTAGATAAGGCACCATAGGTTTTATTGTCACAACTAATACTAAAATCATCAACTTCACTATTACCAGCAAAAGATAAACTAACAACAACTTCATAATTTATATCTGATAATCGGTAATCAAGAGAAACATCACCAATTTCAAAATCAGAATCTAAATAAACATCGTCATTTGAAGCAATCTTAATATGTCCGCTATTGGAGCTGATGAAAGAAACATTATAGTTACCATTTTTCATCATAAAGGGACTACTTTTCAATGTAACTTCACCATTATTTACAACTATTTGTTTTTTATTTAGTTCAGATACAAAACTGCCGTCACCTTCTAAATTCCATGCGGAATTATTGTTAAAAGTTTCTTTATAAGGTTTAAATTCTTCTACAGGAATATTGTCATAGTTGTTTACGTTGACAATCTCTTCCTTTTTATCGTCATCCTCATTTTCTTTATTGCCAAAACTGCATGAAGATAACAATATTATCATTAAAAGTAAAAATATCTTCTTCATTTTACTCTACTCTCCTTTTAGAAAACTCGTTGATATTTTCAACGAGTTTAAATAATATTTAGATTTTATGCTTCCGGAGCTGGTTCACTAGGCTCTGTAGGCTCAGGACTCGGTTCCGGTGTAGGCTCAGGACTCGGTTCCGGTGTAGGCTCTGGACTTGGCTCTGGGCTCGGAGTTGGCTTAGGCGTAGTTGCAGTGTACTTAAAGTATGTAATTGCGATAGTGTCACCAGCCTTAGCTTCAGTGCCTGCACCTGGACTTATGCTCTTAATAGTACCATTATTTGCCTCCGTTGCACCATCTGCACTTGCTGTCTCAGTATACTTTAATCCAAGCTTAGTTAATGCAACTTCGTAATCCACTAGCTTAGTACCAACAGTGAATGATGGAACTGTAACTTTCTTAGTCCACAAATAGATTTCTAGAGTCGCACTCTTTTTAATCTTGTCACCATTCTTATAGTTAGTACCGTTGAACTCGCCTTCCTTATGTTCGTTCATGGCATCATAAACAGCTACCTTCTTATAACTAATACCCTTAGCATTAGCAAACGCAATGCAACTTGCCTCGTCATCACACTTATCAACTGTGTATTCAATAGCATCTGGATTGCTTGGGCCCATTACAGTAATCTTTCCTGTAGGATATTCTTCAACCAATGCACCTTGACGAGGATATTGGTCAACAACTAAACCGCTTGAACCTTCTTCAAATCCAGCATCACCAGGTTCAATATAAGTAATATCCAAGTTAATGCCTTGTTCTTGAGCTAAGCTAATTGCAGTAGCTAAATCCTTATTAACAAACAATGGATAACAAGCAGGCATCTTTTCATGAACTTGTTCTTCATTAAAGTAATCGCTATATAAGTTGCCACGACTATATGGATATTCAACAAAGAATTTCATATAACTTTCTTGTTTTATATCGCTAACGGAATAATTATTCATTACATCATTGATACGATCCTTACATTCTTGAATTGAGCCATTATACAAACGATAAATCCATTGAGGAAGTCTCATAACATAACTATAGTACCAAGAAGAATAACCAGTTACTCTCATGCTTTGCATATCAATCATATTAAACGTTGGAATACCAATTGTGTTCTTATGATTGATGATATAACTGAAGATACCAGTTAATTGGTTCAAACTTAAATTAGTTGTAAAGTTCTTTCCAGCGGCTTCCATAACCTTTAAAGCCTTATTAACATCATTCATGCCTAATAATTTTTCGGCAATACGAGCAATTACTTCTTGTTGGTGCTTCTGACGATCGAAATCACCATTAGGCATAGCGTGTCTTTCTCTTGCGAAAGCTAAAGCCATTTCACCATCACAAGGCACATTTTCACCAGCTGGAACTAGAACCGTAAATTCGCCTCTAATACCAGAAGCTGTTTGACCTACAAATTCGACTGGATTGTTAACTACAATACCACCAATAGCATCAACAATTTCTACTACACCCAAGAAGTTAACTTCCATATAGTAATCAATATCTATACCTAATAATTCACCAACAGTATCCATTAAACATTGTCTACTATAAGCTCTTGCTGCATTAATCTTTTGTCTTTCACTATTAGGTGCACAAGCTAACTTTGTATATGTATCTCTTGCGATAGATGTTAAAGATACGGTGAATGTTTGTGGATTAACAGTTGCCACAATAATAGAGTCAGCAAGGCCAACAGTCATTGCCTCATCTTCTGGAGCAAAACCAATCAATAGAATGTTAAATGGTTCTGTATATAAATCCTTGTTAGCATTCTTGTTTTCACCAGTTTTTACTTTATCTTCAAACTTGTGGAAATCATAAACATGATCTAGATATTGAGCATAGTCGACTTCCTCATCAGCCAACCATCTTTGTCTGTATGAAGAAGGGAAAACCGCAACATCAATTTCATCAGTACCATTGCCAATTAAATTACCTAGTAGTTCTTCACTACTACTATATGTAGTAACAGTAGCTTTGATTCCTTCATCTTCCATTAACTTTTGAGCAGCGGTAGCCACACCGATACCATCATCAAAAACAACACCAACTTTTAAATTAGATGCAGACTTTAATGAATCTAAATCTTTATATTTAACTGTTCCATTCTCACTGTAATATACAAAAGAACCGCTAATTGTTTCATATTGGTCTGTACCTGTATTTTCAATCGCATTATCAACCGCCTTATTAACTTTAGAAACATAATAACTACCTCCAAAGCCAACAACCATCATAAGAATAGATAGCACGATAATAATAATTCTAGACGCAATGTCTCTAAAATTAACACCATATACGAGAAGAATATCGATAATAACCAATACACAGACAATAACGACTAAAGCACAAATAATTACTTTTAATTCTAAGTTGAAATAACCTCTTGCAAGAACAACAAACAAAATAACTGCAATATGAGCTAATATTGCCGTTACTAAAGATCCAATACTTAAAGCTGATAGCTTATTTTTCTTTTTTCTAGCCATTAGTTATCACCATACGCTTGAACAATTTCAAAACGCCCATTTTTTTCAATAATTGTGAAATACTCTTTCTTAACAAAGTCATCACCTGATTTCATACTTATATCTTTGAAAGTATCTTCATTCTTATATGTCCATTCACAAGTTACAAAATAAGAGTCATATTTCTTACCTTCAAATTCGTAAGAGCCTACCTTGTCACCTAAAGTTGAAGTTATATTTTCAACTTCCAATAAGTTTTTAGCACCAAATTGGTTAATATAGTAAGTTACATATTTATAGTAAGTATTACGAGCTTGTGTATAAATTGTAGTTTTTTGTGGTGAATAAACATAATACATACCACCAACATCATAAGTACCATCTTTATTAGACCATGTGTAGAAATCTGCAACATAGTTTTCTGCAACTAGTCTTGCAATATTATACTTATCAGTTCCATCTTCAATAGCTTTAGTTAATTCTCTAAAAAGCTCTGTTTGATACTTAGTCGCATTACTTCTTAAATGGTAATCCATGGAATCAATCGAATCTTTATAAGATTCTTTTGAAGTTCCTTGAGCATTACCACTTATCGAATTAACAGACTTAAATGCTATAAAGCCACATATGCTAGCAATTATAACAAAGGGCAAAATCGCAAGAATTAAATTTCTCTTTCTTGTCTTAGGGTTCTTAAATAAATTTTTCATACCTCGATATTGTAACACCATCCTTTAATTAATAACAACTCTGTATTATCTGTATCACAAAAAATTATTTATGATTATAGTTAAAATCATAATCACTATCCCACAACAATCCGTTGGAAAAAGTAATTTTTTTCACCAGCTTAACAGTATAATCGCTATTGAAAACAACAAAGGCAAATTCATCTCCAGTTGTTAATTGTTCGCCGTCAAAATAAATTCCATCCTTGTTTAGTTCTATGTCATGACTATCTAAAACATAACTAACAGGGCTATTACTACATGTCAAAATTTCATTATCATATATAATAGCGTAATAATCATCACCTTCTACTAATTCAGTTAAATTTAAATCATTAAAGAATTTTTTCAATCTATCATTTAATTGATTGCCTTGATATCTTACTAACTTTAGGCGAGGATTTTTCACTACCCTATCTAAATATTTGCTTGGATCGTGTTCCCCACAAAATACCAAATAATCATAATGATCAACATAATATTTATAAATATCATTTAATTTGTTGTTGTCTTTATGACTAAACTTATATCCATTTTCTTTAACAAAATTAGCCAAATAAGAAGTAATGACACTTGCACCTGTTGTTTTGGAATGGAATCCATCATTATGAATAGGAATACGATAATCCAACTCTTCACTTAAATCCACAAAATCAACATATTTGATATCATTATCTTCACAAAAGTCCCAAACCTTATAACGATACTTTTGATTTAATTCATCAAGCATATCCATAGGCACAAAATACATTAAGAGTTCAATATCATTTTCTCTACATAGATTCAAAATATTATTCAAAGATTCAAAATCTAACTCATCAAGATTAACATCACTACTTTTATCATCGTAAACGCTAGCATACCACCAATTTTCATAAACATAGTCAGATTCTAATGGCAGATAGCCAAGAGATGAATCGATACTTTTATCATTTTCTTCAAATAAGAAATCAAAAGATTCTTTAGTTCTCCAATCATTATGATAATTCATAAAGTCATTGCGATAAGTAGCGGCTTTTTCCTCAGAAAGATAATTAATAGTATTAATCTTTTCCATGCCCCGCATTTGATATTCAGCCGTAACATAACAAGTATCAGTCTCACAAGCACTCCTTAGTGGTGTAGCAGTATAAGCCTCTAAAATTACAAGCTTTGGGCTTTGTGTCTTTAAAGCTTCTCTTAACATTTGGTAAGAAACTTCTAAAGGTTGACAAGCACTGCCTAATGTATATGCGTACAAACCTGTATCTTCATAAAAGAAAGTAGGAGAAAAAGAATATTGCGCATGACTTGAGCCAAGTACAATAACATCCATGCTATCTTCGGGTAAATTATGAAACGAGTCGTTATAATAAACATCAGGATTTCTGAATTTGCTACTCAAAAAATTATAACCAAAATAGAAAGTGGCGCATATTACACATACGCCCATGACTATTTTTAATAAGCTCCAAATCGTTTTTAATACTTTATTCATAACTAAAACCACCTATAAATAAAATCATTCGCATCAAAGCTGCCACCATACATTCCAAAGACAAGGAACAATAAAATCATAGCCGCATATAATATAAATCTAATAATAAAGATATGTTTGCCAAAGAATTCTCCTAAATCAAAGAAATAACGTAGGATATCTGTAATCACTACAGTAGATAAGACAATACATAACCAAATTACTTCATTATGAGTTAAACCGATTGTTTCAAAGTTCAAAGGTGATTTCACAAAAATTCTTTGAATAGTAGCTATCGCATCACTAAAATCATATTTAAAGAAAATCCACAAAGTAGTTACTATTATAAAATTAATAAATATTAACAATAAAGACACAAAGAAATTTGGTTTCTTATTCTTAAACAACTTCGCAATTAAATCTTCAATAATTCTGATTACACCATGACCCATACCCCAAATTAAGAAGTTTAACGTAATACCATGCCATAAAGATGATACAAAGAAAACAATTAGAACATTCAAATACTTTCTTAAATCGTCTTTTCTTCCACCACCCAATGGGAAATAAATATAATCTCTTAACCAAGATGATAAAGAAATATGCCATCTATTCCAGAAGTCTTTAATACTAGTAGCTAAATAAGGCACATGGAAGTTTCTTTCTAACTTAAAGCCCAGCATTCTAGCTGTACCGATTGCGATATTAGAAATAGAATCAAAATCTAAATATATTTGAAATGAATATAAAACAACTCCAAGTAATGTATTCAAACCACTTAATTCAACATTTAAACTCTTAGTTACAACACTTCCAATAAAGTCACAAAATACAAGTTTCTCAAAAATACCACAAGCTACTAAAAAGAAACCTGTCGCAATATCTTGATAATCAAATTCATGTTTACTTCTAATTTCCTTTAAAAATAAATCAGCTCTATTAATAGGTCCTGCTGTAATACAAGGAAAGAACATCACATAATCTAAATAATAAATAATATTCTTTTCTGCCTTAATCTTTCCAGAATAAATATCACACAAATAGGAAATGATTTTAAATGAGTAGAAAGATAAACCTAAAGGAATAATAATACTACTATCTGTTAAATTAATAAGTTTATATCCTAATAACGCAACACCATATATTAATGATGAAACAATAACTATATGTTTATTGTGATACTTTCCGTTAATAAGACCTAATACATAACCCATTAAAGAAAAGCCTAATAACCATAATAAATTGTTTAATCCAAAAGAATAAACAAAAATAAAGTTAGCTATAAGCAAAATTAAAGGCCTTAAGAATGACTTAAAAGGCCTAGATAAACAAAATACAACGAAACAAAACATCACAAAATAAGCACTAGTAACAGTCAGCGCCGGAAGTGATGTGATTGGCTCATAATAATAATTCCCTATAAACATTATTTAATTTCCTTTACGATATATTGAGGTCTCTTCTTAGACTCCATATAAGTCTTACCTAAATATTCACCCATGATACCAATCACTAATAATTGAATACCACCAAGTAAACAAATAATCGCAATCATACTAGGATAGCCAGCAACCGGATCACCGATGGTTAAGGCTTTAATCACGATATAAAGCATATAGATAAAGCCAAATAAAGATACAAATAAACCAGAATATGTCGCAATACGAAGTGGTGCTGTAGTAAATCCTACGATGCCATCAATCGCATAACTAAATAATTTAAAGAAACTCCACTTAGTCTCACCAGCTACTCTTTCAACATTTTCAAATTCGATATATTTGGTCTTAAAACCAACCCAAGAGAAAATACCCTTAGAAAAACGATTATATTCAGGTAAAGAAATAATCGCATCAACCATCTTACGATTCATCAAACGATAATCTCTAGCTCCATCCACAATCTCAACATCAATCATCTTATTGATTAACTTATAGAATTGACGTGCAAAGAAAGATCTAATAGGTGGTTCACCCTTTCTAGTAACTCTATAAGTAGCAGCACTATCATATTCACCACTACTTACATAGTTATACATTTCAGACAATAAAGCAGGTGGATCTTGCAAGTCAGCGTCCATGATAACCACATAATCACCCTTAGCCTCTTTCATACCAGCTAACATACCAGCTTCTTTACCAAAGTTACGTGAAAAACTGATTACCTTGATATTAGGATCTTTTTCTTTCAATTTCAAAGAAACTTCAACTGTCTTATCAGTTGAACCATCATCAACAATTAGCAATTCATATTCAACATCCATCTTATCTAAGTTTTCTTTTAACACTGGATAAAACAACGGAATAGCTTCTTCTTCATTTTTACACGGAACAATAATACTCAACATATAAAACCCCTATTTATTAATAATCTTAATAATGCAAAGTCCTAAATTCTTTACATTCCAATACTATTATAAACTATAGCTATTTTTAATAATGTATAATTTTAAATATGACAAGAAATAAAAAATATATATTAAGCTTTACATCTATATTATTTTTATCAATTATAATAGCCATCTTATTTTGTTACCCCTTTTCAAACGGAATCTTACACAAAGGTGCAGATACCGGTTTCCATTTAAGTCGTATACAAGCATATAGGGACGCAATAGTTGAAGGAATTAAATACCCGCATATTTATTGGCACATGAACTTTGACTTCGGCTACCCAACTCCGCTTTTCTATTGCCAACTATTTTTATATCCATGTGTTTTTTTAATAAGTAAAGGCATTTCTTTAATTGTTTCATATAAAATTTATATTTGTGCATTAATATTTGCAGCCACATTTTTTATAGGCATTAATTTATATGTTGTCTCAAAAAAGAAACTAATTCCTGCAATTATTGCGATGCTAATTTATGTTCCAAACATCCACCAAATCACTTCAATATTTAGAAGAAGCGCACTAGGCGAATTAACAGCCCTAGTATTTATACCAATCGCTATATTAGGTATTTATTACGCATTATATGAAGATGAAAATAAATGGATAGTTTTAACCATCGGCTATACAGGACTAGCATTAAGCCACAATATTTCTTTTTACCTAATGTGTATCTTATTTGGTATATTCTTTCTAATAAACATCAAAAGTATTAATAAAAAGAGAATTATCTCAATCATCAAAGGTATTCTATTCGCCTTCTTATTAAGTGCTTTTTTCTTACTGCCAATGTTAGAAGCGATGTTTAACAACAACCTACAAGTAAACGATTCTTTTAATAGCGTCTCAATTATGCAAGGCTTAAAAATTGTTGAACTATTTAACTTTTCGGCAGACTTTTCTCTTTATCAAAGTTCATCAATTGGACCATTCTTATTATTTTTACCATTAACATCTTTATTTATAAAAAATAAGAAAAGGGATAATAAATTCATTTTTGTTTGTTTAATAATTGGCTATGTAACACTATTTATAATGACCGAATACTTTCCATGGCAGTTGTTTAAATTTATGAATTTTATGCAATTCACAAACAGATTATTAGTAATAATCATCCCACTATTAGCTATATCTGGAGCTTACTATACTTCTATATTTATTGCTAATTTTAAAAATAGCTTTTTAAAATACTTCATTCTTTCAGTTACATGTTTAATAATCATAGTATTTACTGCATTTGCATTATCACCAAATCTTACAGGTGTCTATGGTTATACCGACAACATGTCATTAGACGAAGCTTATGAGGTTTTATACAAGCCATATGAAAATGAAACTTATTATGACTCACAAGCCTTAAGCAGTGGTGACTATTTACCTGTCGCAAAAACAAATTATATTAATTATCCTTATGAAACACCGGCTTTCTCAAAAAGCCACTCAATAATCGATACAAGTGAAGAAATGGAAATAGATCCTAATGGTTTTGAAATGTATGAGTACTACCACTACAAATTCAATATCTTATCAAATTCGCATTATAACGCTTATGTCATTGTTCCTAAAACTTACTACAATGGATACAAAGTAGACATAATAAAAAATGGATCAATCATAGAAACAATTAATCCGGTTCAAGACAAAATTAGTGGAAATGTTAAATTTAACGTTTATAAATCAGACGAAACAATAACTTATGATGTTTATTATCAAGAAACAAAGATACAAACATATTCAATGTTTGTATCTAAAATTTCATTGATTGTATTTATAATCGTTTGTCTTTATCAAATTTTTATAAAGAAACTATTTAGTCATTTCTAAAGCTTTTAAGACAATCGCATCCATATTGTAATACTTATATTCAGCTAGTCTTCCAATTAAATGCAACTTAGGATACTTGCCAGCTTCTTTCACATATGTTTCATATAGAGCTTGGTTCTCGTCCTTAATAATTGGATAATAAGGAACATTACCAACATCAGCATCTCTTCTATATGGGAAAGGATATTCAGTATGAATATAAGTCACATCGCTTGGTTCATTTTCCATAAAATGTTTATACTCAGTAATTCTTGTAAACTTAACATCATTCTCAGGATAGTTTTCAGTAGCTGCATCTTGGAATGTTTTATTTAATCTTTCTAGAATTAAATCTAGAGAACGATACGGCAATTCACCATTTTTATATTCAAACAGCTCATCAAGAGCACCGGTATAGTAAACATCCCCATCAAAAGGAAGATTATTGTAGTAGATGGTACCATCTTCTAGTTTTAAGATATCTGTAACATTAGTATTTAATAACACTTCAATATGTTCATTGTCCAACATCTTCTCAATCAATTTCGTATAGCCTTCTTTTGGCATATATTGATAAGCATCATTGAAATATCTATCATCATAAGAAGTATTAACAGGGACTCTAGCACTAACCGCACTATCAAGTTCTTCAACCTTCATATCCCATTGTTTCATTGTGTAATACTTAAAAACATGTTCATAAATGTAATTAGCTAAATAACGAATATCTTCATTTTCATTAGACAATAATTCCATGATAGGTACTTTCTTACCCTCACCATAATCCTTCTTTAATAATTCAATTAACTTCTCTGCCTTTTCAGGTAGACATTCTTCAATTGATTTAAAGTTAAAAGGAATAGGCACTAACTTATTATCAACATGCCCTAATACCTTATGTTCATACTTATACCATTCAGTAAAATTACTTAAGTAATCAAACACTTCCTTAGAATTGGTATGGAAAATATGTGGACCATATTTATGAATCAAGATATCTTCTTCCATATAATCATAGGCATTACCACCAATATGATTTCTCTTATCAATTATCAAAACATTCTTGCCCTTATTAGCTAATACATTCGCAACGGTAGCACCCGCAAAACCAGCTCCAATAATAATTACATCCTTCATACTATTCCCCTTTAAATATTTCGTAATATCTATTTAAAATACTCTCATTATCATAATGATAATTCTCTAGATTTTTCTTTAATTTTAATAAATTAGCCTTGTCATTTTTGATTTCATCTAACTTACTAAATAAACCATCTTCACTATTCTCTACAATCCAACCATTAGAATCATCAATTTGTTCGCTAACACCAGCTACTAAAGTAGTTAAAACAGGTGTATCACTTAATAAAGATTCAACAGTCATCGTTGGATAGCCCTCATATAAGCTTGACATCACAAACAAGTCACACTTTCTTACATAAGGATAAGGGTTAGACTTTAATCCTAACCAAGAAATATCATCAAAACATTTAAGTTCCTTAGCTAAATTATATAATTCTTCTCTTAAACCACCATCACCAATAATGATTAGATTATAGTAATCCTTTAACTTACTATAAGCTCTAATAAGTCGATCTACAGCCTTCTGAGGATGGAAACGAGCTACTGTAATAATATTAATCTTCTTATCATCTAGCTTTAAATCACAAGGCTCTAGAGACATGTTTCTAATTCTATCTTCATCAACAATATTATGAACAACACAAATTCTATTTACACCAAACAATTCTTGATAAGACTCTTTAACTTGATTAGAACACGCAATATTCATATCAATATGCGTTAACGCATCCCTTACTAAACCCATATGATGACTAGAATAATTAGATTCCTTATAATCCACTTGAACCCAGTTAACCTTTAAATTGGAATCACCATAACCAGTAAAAATAGTACAGAATCCTTCCTTAGCAGAAAATTCAATGTCATAGTGTTTATTTAAAATCTTTTTTCTTTCACTTACAATCTTATTCTTAATAAGACCAGTTTTCATATAGAATAATAGTCTTAACTTATAAAATAATTCTTTTCCTTTACATTCGCTTATTGGCCTATCAATACAAGAAAAGAACTTAGAACCCTCAATAATATTTATGTCACTAGGAATCTCATCTAATAGTTCACCTCTTTTATGAAGCACCAAAAGATCAACATCATATTGATCTCTATCAATCATTTTTAGAAAAGTGTTCAAAATACGTGCAACACCACCCATTGTCATTTCATCATTCACAAACAAGATTTTCTTTTTCATTTGTTATATGCTCTTTCTACTAAACCAAACAATTTCAGATGAAGTAAGAAGAAGATTAATCTTTGTTTAAAATTAAAATCCTTTTCCTTCTTAACATCACTATACCAATTAGGATATTGTTCCTCCAAATGTTCAATATTCTTCTTATAATAATCAATTCTAGTTGCCTTATCATTAATCTCTTTAATACGCAAAGTAGTCATTACTAAGCAGTTCTCAAAGTATAAACCTCTTACCTCATAAGCACCTAATTGTAACTTATCCTTAACCATAGAAATAGCCTTATAAATATCAAAGATTCTAATATCTGCCTTATGAGTAATGGAGCCTTCTCTTTGAACATAATAATACAAAGGCTTATAAACATGAGCCATATTATTTGCCTGGGCAATCCAAGTTGGAATAACAGCTAAATCTTCATACCACATTCCCTTAAAGAATCTCTTGTCTTTCATAAAAGATGCTTTATACAGTTTGTTATTGGCACTATTATTAGAGAAAATAATCTCTTTATTATCTCTATAATTAGAAATACCCTTATAGTTAGAGCCCCAAGAATATTCTAATGAACCATTATCATAAACATAATACATGTCAAAACATACGATATCACTATCATATTCTTTACCCATCATATATGTTAGTTCTAATAGTTCTTCATGAATATAATCATCACTATCGATGAAACATAGATACTCACCACTAGCTTTTTCAATACCAAAGTTTCTAGCATCACTAAGACCACCATTTTCCTTATCAAAAAATCTAAAACGTGGATCATTACCAACAACCTTCTTAGCTACTTCGATTGATTTGTCCTTAGTGCCATCATTGATTACCAAACATTCAAAATCAGTAAAAGTTTGATTCTGAATTGATAAAAGACACTTCTCAATATATTTCTCAACATTATATACAGGAACTATTACACTTACTTTCATCTTATTTAGCCCCCATCAAATCTTTCAACATTGTTTTTTCAAATAAACCACTTAATAAGAAAGCACACTTTAGTTTAGATAAAGTGCCATCCTTTGGATAATTATCCATAACATCTTTCTTATGTCTAATTAAAGTCTTATAGATATTCCAATATTCATTAAAATACTTTAACTTAGCACTATCAGCACCATGTTCAACAAGTTGACTCAAGGCATATCTAAATTGAATATATGTTCTTGCATATAACATCTTATTATTACCATCATGAGCATAATTAAATAATTCACTCATAATTACATAGTGATCATAGAAAGTCTTATCTTTAAAAGTAGACATACTGTTACCTGGTCTATCAATTAGATAATAAGACAAGGCATCCTTGATATAGATTGCACTACTTGCATTCTCCAATGCATAAGTATATAAAAGTAAATCAGTAAAACTTACCTTATGAGGCAACTTAATACCCTTACAAATACTTGTCTTATATAGTTTAGCATGGGGACTTGGATCTAGATAATAGAAACTAGTTAAATCATCATATACTTTATCAAATTCAGTATTGATATTTACCGAATGAATTACTGAATCAGTATAAATCTTTTCTTCATTGTCGTTATAAACAAGGTACTTACAACCAACAACCACATCAACATCATTCTTAGTTAAAGTATTTACCAATACTTCTACTGCATCATCACTTAACCAATCATCTGGATCGCATACCATGAAATATTCTGATTCAATACGAGCTATAGCTGTTTCTAAAACACTACCATAACCACCATTTTCTTTTTCGATAAACTTAACTCTCTTATCTTTTTCAGCATACTTCAAAACAATTTCTCTACTATTATCTGGCGAACCATCAGAAACAGCTAAAATTTCGATATCAGAAAAAGTTTGTCTTATAAGAGAATCAAGACACTTACTTACATATTTTTCTACATTGTAGATAGGGACAATAATACTTACTTTACTCATTTTGTTAGATACCTGTGCCAAAAAGACATTGTGACTTTATTGTTGGTTCTTAAGAAGATAATGTTCTTCTTACCTAAAGTCTTTATATATTTATTGTGCATATAGTCTGGGAAATATTCTTTCACAAATCTAAATGCTTTTTCCATAAGTTCCTTATAATGTTCTGTTCTCAAGAACCTAAAGGCACCATAGACCAAGAAGTGTTCTACAAACAAATATTCAAGTTCATCATAGAACTCTTCATACTTATTTCTTTCTTTAAAATCTTTGATTACACCCTCAAATATTGTGAAGATATCATACATCTTGTCATTATATGAAGAACCAAGTATTGAAGTATTTCTCTGTAGGTAGTGATAACCCACACTGTTATAGTAACCAACACTATTAATACTAGAAAAGAACTTAAGAGTAACCGGTATATCCTCATACCATAACCCCTCTGGGTACTTACATTCTAATTTATCAAACAATGATTTTCGATACATCTTATTCCAAGAAAACAATGGCGATAAGAATAAACTTTTAATATCATTATCACTTACCCTATTTAATCCTTCTTTTAAAAAAGGCTCTTTTGAATTATCTTCCCAAACATATTCAAGATCAGCGACCACCAAATCATGATTACCCTTATAAGCTATATCCAACATATTCTTATAAGTATCATATTCAACATAATCATCACTATCTAAGAATGTTATATATTCACCACTAGCGTATTTAATGCCATAGTTTCTAGCATCACTTAAACCGCCATTGTCCTTAATATATGACTTAACAATTAAAGGATAATCCTTAACATATTTATCAATTATAAATTGGCTATTATCTTTAGTTCCATCATTTACTACTATTACTTCATAGTCATCTATTTCTTGGTTAACTAAAGAATCTAGACACTTATCTAGATACTTTTCAACATTATATACAGGAACTACAACAGAAAGTTTTTTTGACATATTCATAATTATAACACGGTGACATTTATCAGTAAGGTAACAGTGGGCTATTTGAATATTTAATCACTGCATAACCATCAATCATTCTAACCGAATTCTTCTTTGGCCAAACATTCATCTCATAAAATTCTTGACTTTCCATAAGTCTCAAATAATCCTCATCGCTTATGCCACCTGCATCAACTCCAAAACAATTTATCAAATAATTGTAACGGTTACTTACAACACCTGTCATATCTTGCCAAAATATAACATTTGGATACAACTCGATTGCATATTTATAAAGCGGCATATTTTCTCTTAAAGTATAGTCGTTTGGAAAACCAGCAAAAATAATAGGTGTTTCATCTTTTACATAATCATCTAAAACATAAACGTCCTTTAATGCCATTTGAACCTCAGAATTTATATGATTATATGACAAGATATAACATCTATATGTTGCGTTAGCGCTTAGTATATACGTCCAACTTAACGCTATTAAAACTAACAAACCAAAAGCATTAACATATTTTTTAAATTTAATACCATTTCTTTCTAGTAACGCAAACACAAAAGGCACAATCAAATAATTTTGATTAGACATCATCAAATTAACATTATTAAAAGGAATTAAAATTCCAATAATACATGAGGATGGTGGTATTAAAATACAACCAAGTAACACAACAACAAAATCTAAATATCTCTTTTCTTTAAATATATTAATCAAAGAAACAACTAAAATACATAAAGTAACAATCACAAATAAATATATTAAATAATTTCTCTTTAAAATATCATCGATAAAGTTATTAAAGAAAACTTTATACATTTCAATAAACTTAAAACCAAAGCTACCAATTATTTCTTTAATGCTAAATTGTTGCATACGTTCTACAGTATCTAAACCAAATAACATTAAATCAACTTTATAGAACAAAAAGTATAAAGCCAAGGCTACAAGCGCCGATAGGATACTCTTAAATATAAAAGGTAATAATTCTTTAATGTGCTCACCATCAACTATTCTTATAATGATATACATCAAACTCAAGGCAACAGCTAAGCCAATATAGCTTTGGTACAAGCCCATCGCAAAAGCTAAACATATTGATGATAATAGCGAAAATCTTTTATCTTCTAATGTATTAAAATATACAAATAGAGCCGTAAACAAACCTGATAAACAATAAGCAGCAGCAGTATACACATATGTCATTTGAGTAATTACACCTGGTAATAGAATAAATAAAATTGATGTAACGGTTGCATTAAAAATATTTTTCATATTTAACACTTTAAAAATAGTTAATAACGTTAACCACGTAAATAAGCAATACTCTATTAAAGTAATGAAAGGCATTACGATATTTGCGTGAGCGTAGTTGAAATATCTAATTAGCCATCTACCACAACCCATGCTAGCCCAATCAGCAGCACTATAATAGTAAAATCCCTCATTAATTCCATCAGGATTTGTAAAGCCATATATAAGTATTAAGTTGTATGCTAACAATGCACAAATAAATATGCTTATCAAAGAATACTTAGCTATCTTATAATCATCATTAATTTTAAAGAATTGTTTAATTTTATTCATTGTAGCTCCTATCTTTCCCAAACAAACCATTTATTGTTCTTAAACCATTCATAACTGTTTCCATAAGAAACATATTCGTTGTATTTTGTATTATCTATAACTAAAGATTTTTCCATTGTAAGCGCAAATAATGAAAAAGTAATTACCAAATAAAATATCAATACTTTAAATCTGTTTCTATCCATATACAGTAATTCTTTATATCCCAAAATAGAATATATAAGTAATGCGGGGTAAAAGTATAAAGTATATTGACTCTTTGCTTCCCAAAGTAACAAAAATAGGAAACCACCCACAAAGGCCAAAGGTAATAACAAATCTTCAAAAGTTTTATTTCCTTTTAAAACTATATAAAGCAAACAGCCAAATAAAATTATAGATTGTTCAATATTTAAAAATTTTTGAATTTTAGTCTCGAATTTCAAATTTAATACACCATCAAGGTAATGATTTAGTGAATAATCACTTTCATAGCGATAATGATATCCCTGATCATCTTCAATATCCATACCATAGAACGCTTCAAACGTTGGATTATTCCATTGTGACGCCGTTTTTCTACTATAAAATTTATACGCAAAAGAAGGATTATTAACAAAATTTTCCATACTTTGTTTAATATCACAAATAACCAATTCTTTCTGTGCAGTAGTTTTCATGTCAACTTCATAATAAGTATTTATATTGTACTTATTATGCCAGCCTTCTGCTCTAGGTCCTTCTTGCATCCCCATAGCTATATATGAAATATATGAAACTCCTTCATCAAAAGGATAACCCGTTCTATTTTGAAGAAATAATTTAGGGAAAGCATTTTGAAATACAAAAGTTAATATATACAATAAAACAATGCACAATGTTTTAATATTTTTATTATCAATAGATTTAAATATCACATATATAATCATTGCGATAAGATAAATCATTGCAAAACTCTTAGATAACAAAGCAATTAATAGAAATAAAGATGATATAATCGCATTTTTAATTTTATAATCATCAAAATAATACAGTTCATATTTAATTGAACATAAGATGAAAGCCTCCGATAACAAATTTCCATAAATAAACCAACAGTAAATCAATAATATTGGAAAAGTAAATGCAGTAAATATTATCAACAATTGTATAAAATTAGACGCCTTAAGAAACTTTGCGATTTCAGATAAATTTTTATATATCAAAACCACTGATATTACATTTAATATTTGTAGTGAAAATATAAAATTATTCTTAGATACGAAAGAAACAAGATAATAAATCAACATAATTCCCCATTGGTTAGGAAATCTTTCTAGATATGCGCCTCTTTCAAATGGTACGAAGTTGCCGTTATGCAATGCATAAACACCCTCTAAAATAAGTGCTTGATCACCTTCCGGCAATATTTGCCCCAAATAAATCCACAAGAAAGAAAAAGCGCCAATCAGCAATAACATTATCCATTTAATTATTATAAATACTTTGTTGTTTGTATTAATTTTTTTAATTATTTTATTAATAAACTTGTTTTTTGAAAATAAATAGATAGCTGAGATAAAAAGCACAGTAAAAGCAATATTTCTCAATAAATTATCTTTTAGAAAAAAGCTTACATCAGTTGCGTATTGTATGCTTACATAACATGTTTGAAGATAGCTCAAATAACAAAGATATGATATTATCAGCAAAAATAAAGTCACAATTACATAATGATAGATATGTTTAAAAATACTCAGCATTTAACTGTATTACTTCTTTCTATCAGAATATCTCTTATCATCAGCAACTTTTCTTAAATGTTTTCCATATTCAGATTTGCCATAGCTATCAGCTGACTTCAGTAATTGTTCCTTACTAATCCAGCCATTCTTATAGGCGATCTCTTCAATCACACTAATGCCTACACCTTGTAAGTTTTGGATTGTTCTTACAAAGTTACATGCTTCAGCTAAAGAATCCATTGTACCAGTATCTAACCATGTGTATCCTCTGCCAAAGATTTCAACATTTAATTCGTCTTTATCTAAATACATTTGATTCAATGTGGTAATTTCTAATTCGCCTCTAGAAGACGGCTTTACTTCTTTAGCCATCTCACTAACACCCTTAGGATAGAAATATAAACCAGTTACCGCATAATTAGATTTAGGATTACTTGGTTTTTCTTCAATAGATAAGGCTTTACCATTTTCATCAAATTCAACAACACCAAATCTTTCAGGATCATTAACATAATAACCGAAGACAGTAGCCAAACCCTTATCAGCTTTTTCTCTTGCACCAACTAACAAATTAGAGAAACCATTACCATAGAAGATATTATCACCAAGAACCATAGCACAGCTATCATCACCAATGAATTCCTCGCCAATCAAAAACGCTTGAGCCAAGCCATCGGGACTTTCTTGAACGGCATACTTTAAACTTAATCCAAAGTCCTTGCCATCGCCTAATAAAGATTTAAAACGAGGTGTATCAACAGGTGTAGAGATAATTAAAATATCTCTAATACCTGCTAACATCAAAGTACTTAGTGGATAGTAAATCATTGGCTTATCATAAATAGGCAACAATTGTTTACTTGTAACTTTAGTTAGCGGATAAAGTCTAGTCCCACTTCCTCCTGCAAGAATAATACCCTTCATATTTCTATTCTCCTTCGTAATAAAATATTATTTTATCTGCACTTTGTGGCAATTTATAATAATCCTTAAATGTTTCGAAATGATAAGTATCACCAATTTCAATATCAGCCCCATGTACTGTATAAACAGGGAATCTAGGAATCCAAGCTTCCTCAACTTCTGGATGTTGTTGATAATACTTAATAATTTCTAATCTTTCATTTTGTTTAATACCAACTAAACAATATTTATGAATATATTCTCTTGTTCTATCACCAATAATTAAAACTAATACAATTAAGAAAATTGTAATTATATGATGCTTATTTATACGAACAAAATCTAATATAAGAATAGAAACAACAATTAAATAATAAACAGTATAAATAGCACTTCTTGAGCCATAGATTGGTGAATATAACATTACTAATGCGTTACACCCTGCAAACATCAACATAAATAATGCTTTATACTTTCTATAGTCATTATCTAAATATGTAAACAACACATAAAAGGCATTAATAATATATATTGGCCAGAAGATAAATGAATAGATTGAATTAGGATTAACCAATGCATCTGTAAACACGAAAGAGAATATAGTTATAATACCAGTAATCAATATCAATATAGGTAATACTTTATCTAATTTGTTTTTTTTCCTTGAGAAACAAATCA
Organism: uncultured Erysipelotrichaceae bacterium; assembly: GCA_934692455.1. Taxonomy (GTDB): domain Bacteria; phylum Bacillota_I; class Bacilli_A; order Erysipelotrichales; family Erysipelotrichaceae; genus Colivicinus. The sequence continues at coordinate 13,454 of CAKUTY010000001.1, read as the reverse complement.
AAAGAATTAAACAAATAGAAAACAACGCAATCGCATAATTATTTTGAATAAAAGTCATATTTAAAAAATTAGGATATCCATTAGATAGTTTCTTAAATAAGGTTAGTTTAACCCAAGCAGCATGCTCACCGTTTAAACGACTTGCACTGCCAGGCGACATTCTCATAATCGCAAAACTTAAAATACTAAATAATAGATTTGGTATTAAATACTTAAGCGCTTTTCTTTTATTAAAGAAAGCATATCCAAGTACGAATACAATTCCAACTATCATAGTAGCCGCAATGTTTTCCATCATTAGGCCAATAATAAATAAGAATAAATTATCAACGATTGCAAAGGTGATTAGTTTCCAATCATATACTTCATTCTTTAATAAATTATCAACTATCACAAAATATAATAATGATAAAAACAAAGGTATTATATAAGTAGTACCCATAATCCAAGAATACGTTTCCATTCTTAAATTATCATCAACACTTAACATGATAGCTAATATTAATAGACTACACATGATTGGCTTGTTTTGAATATAAGCTAATTTATAGATACAAAGAAAGATACCCATAAACAACAAAGGATTTACAATATTCCATATCCATTTATGACAAGGTACTATCATTCCCCATAATTCACTAAAGAATCGTCCTGACCAAGAATTATAGAATTCCAAAGCTGTTTTAATCGGAGTGCCAGCACTTCCATTAAGAGCATAGCCCCAATCATCACCAGCCAACGGTGTCTTACATGTAATATATGCGAAAAGCATCAATACGAATATTGATGCTAGTATGTAGAAATTTTTCTTTTTAAATAAGTTACTCATCTAATAAATTATAAAATAAGAGACCAATAAAAGCTATTAGTCTCTCTTATATAAATCTCTTGTATATACCTTTTCAGCCACATCATCTAAACAAGAATCATATCTGTTTGCGATGATTGCGTTAGATTGTTTCTTAAACTTCTTCAAATTATTCACAACCTTAGAGCCAAAGAATGTTTCACCATCTTCTAAAGTTGGTTCATAAATAATAACTTCAGCGCCCTTTGCCTTAATTCTTTTCATAACGCCTTGAATTGAAGATTGTCTAAAGTTATCTGAATTAGACTTCATAGTTAAACGATAAACACCAACTACTACTTTGTGTTCCTTATTAACATTATATTCTTCACTATTACCATAAGCACCAGCCTTATCTAATACTCTATCAGCTATGAAATCTTTTCTTGTTCTATTTGATTCAACAATAGCTTCAATTAAATTTTCAGGTACATCCTTGAAGTTAGCTAATAATTGTTTAGTATCCTTCGGTAAACAATAACCACCATAACCAAATGATGGATTATTATAATGAGAACCAATTCTAGGATCTAAACATACACCATCGATAATTTCCTTAGTATTTAAACCCTTTGTCTCTGCATAAGTATCTAATTCATTAAAGTAAGATACTCTTAATGCTAGATAAGTATTAGAGAATAATTTAACTGCTTCAGCTTCAGTAAAGCCCATGAATAAAGTATCAATATTATCTTTTAAAGCCGCATCTTTTAATAAACTAGAAAACTTAACAGCTGCATCCTTAGTCTTATCATCGCAACCTACAATGATTCTACTTGGATATAAATTATCATATAAAGCCTTTGATTCTCTTAAAAATTCAGGAGAGAACATAATATGATTATTATTCTTTTCTTTTCTAATACGCTCTGCATAGCCTACTGGAACAGTTGATTTAATAATGATATAAGCATTTGGATTATATTCCATTACCAAATCAATTACTTTTTCTACTGCACTTGTGTCAAAATAATTTTGTTTAGGATCATAATTTGTTGGAGCTGCAACAATTACAAATTCAGCATCACTATATGCTTCCTTAGCATCTAATGTTGCCTTCAAATTTAATTCCTTAGTAGCTAAATATTCTTCAATATAATCATCTTGAATTGGAGACTTCTTATTATTGATCATATCTACTTTCTCAGGAATAATATCAACAGCCTTCACTTCATTATGTTGAGCTAACAATACAGCCAATGACAAACCAACATAACCAGTGCCAGCTACAGCTATCTTACAAGGTTCTTTAACCAATCTTTCTTTTTTAACTTCTTCTTTTACAAACAAGTCATCAAAATCAAAGTTTAGAATTTCTCCCAACTTTTCTAATTGATCAATAGTAGGCAAATAATCACCATTCTCTATACGAGACAACATAGCTCTATTGATTTCACTTAATTCACTTAATCTATTTTGTGTAATATTTAATTCACTTCTTTTTTTCCTAACAATCTTAGCCAATAATTCTTTAGATATCTTTTTCATTTTATTCACCTCATACTTATGATATTTTAGATAACATATTTATGCAAGTGATTTATTATAATTAATTATAAATGTTGTTTTTAGCAACATTATTTCAATTTATAAGAGTAGCCGACATTATTGTCTTTATCTTTGGTTATAACTGAAACATTATTAATATCAAAATCATTTTCTAGAAGAATAGTTAACGCAATATTTTCGTTATCATATTTATACAAATCATAAACATCGTCATCAGCTATCAAATATTTACAATCAAATGCTTCATCATGATTTTTAATTATATAAGTTACATACTCGCTGTTTACTTCTTTGGAATACTGTAATTCACCCTTTTGAATGATGTTATCAACATTTAATACCGGTTGAAGTTGCATTGTTTCCATATAATATTTTGCAAAGTAATATTCTTGGAAAGTATAGTCCGCCATTTCAAAAAGAACAATATCAGGTTTAAAGATATTTAAATAATAGTTAATGTTAAATACATTTTGATAATCATGTACAACAATGGTTTCTGAAAAATGATTCGCAATGAACTTTTCAGTCCTATCATTTGTTAACAAATAGCTTCCTTCAAACGATAACAATTTAGGTCCATTATTATTTTGTTTATAGTATAAAAATTCTTTAAAGTCATCAGCCATCATTAGGCCTTCTTTATATTTATCAGTGTAATCTTCAGGTTTTAAATCAGTGGTCAAATCATAGACGTCTTCATCTTTCGCTCCTGGATATTTTTCTCTGGTAAAATCTTCTAAATTGTTTTCTTCAACACCAATACTGTTCAAAAGATTATTTATACCATAAAATGCACCATCATCATTCCAATGATAACTATCATATCTCTTGTTATATAAAGGAATTTCGACGTCTATTTCTTTAAAATAATTATAATTATCAACCAAATTAATACCCATATCTTTTGCTTTAGAGATAAATTCATCTAACCAATAAGAATTATAATTTATTCCATTAGGCAATTTATCTGTCATGATTGTTGCCTTGGATGGATCAATCATGTAATAAAATTTAACACCTCTTTCTTCACAATAATTTTGCATATTTTTAATAGTATTTAAAAAACACTCATGATAATCATTAAATTCAGGTATTGAGTTTACTGTAGGATAAATATTATTATCCTTCCCAATCATTAATTGCGGATTAGTAGATACATTAAAAATCTTTTCATTTATTGCGTTATAGATATTTATAGCCTCTTCTCTAAATCCAATACGATCATTTACATAATTATTAACGGTTTCTAACTTAAAATCAGTCAGTTCAGTTAGCATTCTATTATCTATATTAGAAGCAACATCTTTATCGTGATTAAAACAAATAATAGGAACTATTATTAAAATAAAAATAACAACTAAGAAACATTTTTTAAGCATATTAAAACCTGAAATATAAGAATGGCGAATATAAAGAATTCACAATATAAACAAAAGAAATTACAAATAATAGAATAAGAACAATATATTTCAATAGTTCATTCTTTTCAATTATTTTTCTAACATCAACAAACGAAACAATTACACCTATAACTATAGTAAAGATTAATCGATTGTTTAAATAATATCTAACATTTAGTACAACATCACCTAGCCCAACACCTGCAAACATTCTCTTAATAAGAGCTATACTTTGAGATAAACTAGGCATCATAAATAATATCCACGAGAAATAAATCATTATCATTAATAATAACCACTTAACAAAATTAGGTGTATTTTTGTAAAACTCTTTATCTCTAATATATCTCTCTAAACAAATAATCAAACCAATAAATATTCCCCAGACAATATAAGCAAGGCCATTGCCATGCCATAATCCAGATACAAAAAAAACAATAAATAGATTTAAATATACATGTTTTCTATTGCCACCAAGAGGTATATATAGATAGTTTTTAAAGAAGTTTCCTAAAGAAATATGCCATCTTCGCCAAAATTCACCCATTGATTTACTGCAATATGGATAATTGAAGTTCTCATCAAATTTAAAGCCAAACAACAATGAGATGCCTATCGCAATATCAGAGTATGCTGAAAAATCTAAATATATTTCCAACATAAAACAAAAAGCACCAATAGCCACTGTTAGAGAATCCATTTGTTGGTAATTCGAAATCACTTCTCCACAAAAATTGCCTAGTACATCCGCAACAATCACCTTCTTAGCGACGCCATATATAATGCGTTCAACACCATTTACAGTATTATTGATATTTAACTGTCTGTTTACTAATTGTTTATTAAATTTATTCCATGTAACTATAGGTCCAGAACTAATTTTTGGAAAGAACATCAAAAACAATAAAACATCTACTAAAGAGCCACCATTTTCTCCCCTATACACATCAACTAAATAAGATATAGCTTCAAAACACGCAAAAGATAAGCCAAGTGGTATCGTTAGATATATTAAATCAATTTCTTTATGTAAAACCCTATTGATAATTCCTAACGCAAAATCAAGATATTTATAATAAACCAAGACTCCAACTAATAATAATATCGAAATAGTTAATAAGCATTTAGATTTGGATTTTGTTATTAGTTTTCCTATTAAAAACACTAAAAAGCATGAAATTATAAAGAAGATACCAATTCTAAGATCATTCCATAGATAAAACAGTATTGAAACTATCAATAAATAAACATTTGATAATCTATCATTTTTAAAATAATTTACAAAATAATATAAGATAAATGTTATTGGCAAAAAATAAAAAATAAAGTTAATAGAGGTAAAGCTCATATAAATCTCCAATACAATAATATCTTAATTTAAGCTTTTAGCCTATTAACTTTATTAAAAATTTAGTCTTTATAGAAATCCTTAATCATATCACAAACATACTCAATGTTTTCTTTGCCTAGTTTGTAATACATAGGAAGTCTTAATAATCTTTCAAATTCCTTAGTTGTATATTTATCTTCACCAGATAATCTACCTGCTCTTAAACCTTCTGGTGCACTATGCAATGGAACATAGTGGAAAGCACTGCCAACACCCTTTTCTCTTAAGAAAGATTGTAAAGCACATCTTTCTTCAAGATTTTTAGTCTTAATATAGAACATATGTCCATTATGGACTACACCTTCAGGAACATATGGTAAATCAATCTTACCAGCTTCCTTAAGCGGAGTTAACAATTCATAGTAGTAATTAAAGCTATCAATTCTATCTTGTCTCATTTCATCCATAATCAACAATTGTGGATATAAATAAGCAGCTAAGATATCGCTAGGCAAGTAACTGGAACCCTTATCAACCCATGTATATTTATCTACTTGGCCATTAAAGAATTGAGTTCTGTTTGTACCTTTTTCTCTAATGATGTCACATCTATCTAATAAATCAGGATTATTAATAGAAACGGCACCACCCTCACCCATAGAATAATTCTTTGTCTCATGGAAAGAGTAACAGCCAACATCACCAAATGTTCCTAAATACTTACCATGATAAGTCGCATTAGCTACTTGAGCAGCATCTTCTAATAAGTATAAGTTATGTCTTTTTGCGATATCACAAATCTTTTCCATATCACATCCAACACCAGCATAATGAACAACCATGATAGCCTTTGTCTTATCAGTAATAGCTGCTTCAATTAAATCAGCATTAATATTCATAGTTCTAGGATCAATATCTACAAACACTGGAACACCACCAAAGATTACAATCGCATTAGCTGTACTTGAGAAAGTATAAGATGGAACAATTACTTCATCTCCTGGGCCGATATCTACAAGCATACAAGCCATTTCCAAAGCACTTGTACCAGAAGTTGTTAAATGAACCTTGAGTGAACCAAACTTCTTAGCCAAGATTTCTTCATCTAACTTTGTAAATTTATTATCGCCTGCAATCTCACCTGATCGCATTACTTCTAAAACATATTTGTCAGTACCTTCAATATAAGGTGGAACATTAAACTTAATCATAGTAACCTCTTTTCTTCTTGTGTATTATACACCTAACATATAATAAAGAATAACGTAGTGGACGAAGGAATAAGCATCCCAAGACACCTTCAAATCGCCACTTTCTTTATCCAATTTATAATACTGTTCATTAAAGATATAATCTTCAATTCCCATTCTTTTCCAGTATTCATAAATATAATCATCATAGCCGATAATGAACAAACCATCATCTCTATTCAACGCGTCAACAAGCTTTAAATAGGCCTCTTCACCGCCATCCAAGAAGCCCAAACGATCAAATTTTAATCTAAAACCATTAAGATTTTCCCTGTTAAAATCAACTCCGAAATTAAACTGTTCAATACAAGCTATAGTCATCCTATCCTCATCCACAACACCTGTTTTTATCTCTAGATGATTCAATGTTTTTGGCTCCACAAATAAACATAAAAGACCTAAAATAATCATATTTTGATAGATATAATTATTAAATTTATCTATTACTAACATTAATGTTAAGGTAGTTCCAAAGTATAAATAAGAAGCCATATAACGATCAAATGATGCAAGATACGGGGCCTCATCCACTGTGAAAGCTAAAGTATATAAGATCATCATCGCTATCGAATAGCCAATAGCGCCAATTAAATATGTGCCAGCTAAGAAAAAGCCGTCTTTTCTAAATCTAAACACAATGAATATAATTAACATCATTAGACCAGTATATACAAAGTAACTCATTTTAAATGGATGTAGCACAAGTGGTCTATGTAATAAATTACTACAATAATTTCTAAAAGCTGTATACTTCCACTCTAAACCCTCTGGTGCATTGCCTTTAATGATGTTGATGCAATCTTTAATGCTTAATTCGCCTATCTTAAATTGAGCATCAATTTGATATAACTTAACTACATAACTCCAAGATATATAGAACAAAATAGGAATAACCACCAAGAAGAAGAATCCCTTCAGCATCATCTTTAAATCTAATTGCTTATCAATAAAAGTTACTTTAAAGAATGCATAGATTAAGATAATCAAATAGAATACTAATCCCATTTGTTTCATTAAGATGAAAGTTACACATATTAAAGTTAAATATACAAATCTAAACAAACGCCAACCTTCTTCTTTGTAAGTTAAATAGATACCATATGTACAGAATAAAGCCAAACACCAGTCTACATATATTGAATTATAAACAAACGCATAATCACTAGCTGTCTCTGTTTTATCTAATGTTAAGCCAACTAGGACAATTGATATAAAAATTATTATTGATTTCAACCAGTCCTTTTTCTTTAAGTTACTAAACACTGGAAGTAACATCGAAAACATAAAAGTTTCTAAAGCGATATACGCAAAAGGTTCATGAAACTTAAAACCATTAAAGCCTTGGAATAATACTTCTAATAAAGTGAAGAAAGGTGGATAATCCTTATGCATGATAAGTCTTGATGCATCCTGTGTATAGAAACCATCTAGTCTTAATGTTTCTTTTAACATAGGACCCCAATGAGTAAACTCATCACAATTGCCAAAACCAGTATATTTATATAAGAAGAAACAATAGATACTAAATATCACAAAGTATAGTAATCCATAAGTAAAATAATTGTTCTTGAATTCTACTAATTTATCATTTTTCTTCTTAATGAATAAATAAATCAGCAAAACATAAAACAACAACACAAAAAGCCATGACAAATAATATCCATAGCTAATATGATTTATATAGCCAAATGGATACAACATTAATGCCCCAAGAATCATTGAAAGGGTTAAGACTATTTCAAATTTTCTATTAAAGACAAGCGTTAATAATCCACTAATTGAAAGTAACCAAAATAAAGATAAAATATAAAACATTAATCTTCCTTATATTTAGACATCACATCATTCATATGACATTCAAATAGATATCTCTTCTCATTCTTAATTGCATCCAAGATAATGCCAATACTGAACATCAAGAAAGCATTTAACATCAAAGCAGCAGCCAAAACTGCACTAGGTACTTTAGTGATATAAGCAGTCTTAATAAATTCATTGATTACAGGAATACCGATTAATAATCCGATGATAAAGATAACAATTGATATAGAACCAAAGAACAAGAAAGGTCTATTATCTTTAAATAAATTAAATAAGGTTAATAATACTTTAAAGCCATCAGAGAAGGTATTTAATTTAGATTCAGACCCTTCTGGTCTATCTCTATATGTAATAGGTACGTTAACTACTTGCATATTATTAGTTAACGCAAAAATAGTCATTTCAGTTTCAATTTGGAAACCATCAGACATAACCGGCATACACTTAACAAACTTCTTAGAGAATGATCTATAGCCTGTCATAATATCATTCAAATCAGATTTAAATAAGAAGTTAATTAAACCTTTAACCAAACTATTACCAAAATTATGGAAAGGTCTCTTATTTTCTGTATAGTAAGTAGATGATAAGCGATCACCAATGACCATATCAGCCTTGCCTTCTAATACTGGAGCAATTAATCCCTCAACTTCATCAGCAGGATATGTATCATCACCATCTACCATAACATACACATCAGCATCAATATCTCTAAACATTGAACGAACTACTGCGCCCTTGCCTTGTCTATATTCATCTTTTACAATAGCCCCAGCCTTAAGAGCAAGTTCCTTAGTTCTATCCTTTGAATTATTGTTGTATACATAGATATCTGCATTAGGTAATACACGTTTAAAATCACTAACTGTCTTTTCTACAGTTAGTTCCTCATTATAACAAGGTATTAATACAGCTATTTTCTTATCTTTCATATCTACTCTCCGTTTACTGTTAATATTATAACTAAAAAGCTAATTACTATAAATGTTATAATGGTTTCGTTATGAAAAAGATTTACAAAAACATATTAATTGCTGTTATTTTAAGCATTCTTTTGGAGTTATGCTTCTTTAATTTTGATTCAATTAGATCAAAATATTATAAACCATTAAATAAACAGCCCGACTTATATTATGAAACAAATTTTGTAGAAAATGATGGTTCATACATCTTAAAAGAAAACGAAACTTTTTCAACTATCGAAATTTACAATATTAATGATGTTGTAAATAATCTTTATGTTGATTTTGATATCCAAGGTGAAACTCAAATCGCAAGAGTCGAATATTATATTAGTGATGATGGTAATGCTGATTTATACTTGGGAAATGATGGCTCACCATTATATTGGAATCAAAACGCACAAAGCACCAAATATACTACAATCAATGCTTATGGCAATGCTCGAACATTATTAATAAAAATATTTAAAGAAAAAGGTGAAACTCTAACGATCAACAATATTTCTTTAAATGAAGTGAAGCCGTTCTTTATTTCTAAAATTAGGCTATTAATATTTACAACATTATTTTTTATAATATCCTTATTTATTGGAAAATATAATTATTTATCTTATACATTTGAGAACACTTCTAAAAATATTAAGTACATTACCATTGGCATTTTAATAATAATTCAATTATTAACCGCATTCTCAATCTCTAGTATTAACACTTATCTTGTTGATGAAGTAAAAACAAATAAACAATATAAGCTTCTAACTGATAGTTTAATTGAGGGTAGATTTGACGTTGATATATCTGTTGATGATAAATTAAAACAATTATCAAATCCATATGACTATAGTCAAAGATTAAATCAAAATGTTTCTTTTGCGTTTGACACCGCCTATTATAATGGAGAATATTATATTTATTTTGGCGCTGCCCCAGTGGTTTTGTATTACCTTCCTTTCAAATTATTAACCGGCACTTATCTTAACGACTCTATTATCAACACAATTAATTTCACAATATTATCTGTATCTATAATTTTAATGTTATATAAGATAATCAAAGATAATTTTACAAAAACGCCAATACTATTCTTTGGATTACTATCGTTATTTGCGATAGATACTTGTGGTGCTCTTACTCTATTAGCTGAACCATTAATATATACTATTCCAATATTATGTGCTTTAGCTTACTCTTTACTAGGCTTATGTTTGTGGATTTATTCAATTAAAAAAGATAAATCAATTAATTGCATATTAGCTTTCTTAGGTTCGCTTGGTATAGGAGTTGCAATAGGCTCAAGACCTCAATTTGGTCTATTTGTTTTTTTTGCATTAATCATTTTCTTTGATCAAATTAAAGATATCAAACATAATATAAAACCGTTCATATGTGCAATCATTCCCTTTATCATTGTTGGAAGTCTAATGATGTATTATAACTATACTAGGTTTGAATCACCGTTTGATTTAGGCGCAAATTATAATTTAACATTCAACGACATGACTAAAAGAGGAATGAAAATATCAAGAGTTGGAGATGGTTTATTCTTCTACTTACTGCAACCGGCATCTTTGACCGCCTTATTCCCGTATATCACTCAAGTTACTTTTGTGACCAAATATGTAGGAATGTTAATTCACGAATTCTCATTTGGTGGTTTATTCTTTATTAATCCAATTACTATATTATCTTTATTTGTAATCAAGATTAAAAAACGCTTAACAAACAAAAAGCTGTATTACACAGCTATATTATCTTTGGTATTTGGCTTTTTAGTCGTCTTATTAGACACTCAAATGGCAGGGCTAGTCGAAAGATACTTCTCTGACATTTCGATTTACTTTATAATTTCAAGTATTATCGTAGTATTAGCCTATATAAATAGTCATGACAATCAAAATGTCTTAAAACTATTATTCTTTTTCGCACTATGCTCATTACTATTTAGTGTTTTAAGGCTTTTTGCCCTAGATTACCAATCATTAGAAATTTGTAACCCTAAGTTGTACTATAAATTTCTTATTTTATTTTGATATAAGATTATAGTTCCCAAGGCTATAAAAGAAGCAATTAAACTTACTTGTTGTATTGTTGTGTTTTCATAAATTACTTTGTATTTATGCCGACCAGAAGTTGAACTAACGACAATCAACTTATACTTTTCATTTATTGAAATATCTATATTTTTATATACTCCATCAATCATTTCGTAAGCCTTATATCCCTTGTAGTAAGAAAGAGGTAACAACAATTCTAATTCATCTTCATTATCGCAAATAAATTCAATACTTGAGAAATGTCTATCATATTCATAGATATAATCAATCATTTGCTTGTTTTTATCTATGTATTTAATAGCTAATAAATCGTTATTGTAGTCCATGTACTCGGTATAAGGTAGATACTCAGCACCACCTAGTTCATCATGATTATAGTCTAAATTATATTTATAGCTAGTAATTGAATTTACTTCGTTAATTGTTGCGTTGTTATTTAGATAATATTCTCCATCATTCATCATTTTTATGTTTGTAACCACAGCATTGGTAAACAGTATTAATATAGAAAAGACAATCAATACATTTTGATATTTTAATTTGCTCAAAACATACAACATAACGATTATAGATAAAGGAAAAATAACTATATAAAATCTAAAGTAGAATTGAACTACATTTAATATTGTTCCTGGTATTAAACCAAAAATAATCAAATACATGAACAATATATAAATAATAATTATAGTTATATATCTGTTTTTCTTAACCATTAAATACAAGATATTAAATAGCACAAGCACAATGCCAACACCAGGAATAAACTTATAAGACGAACTTCTAATAAGATCACTTACAGGTTGAATTGTTGTATTAATATTATTGTATTGGCTATTAACACTTAGCCAGAATGTTTGACTATGCATCTGTTCAAACATTGGTAATAAGTACCACACACATAATAATAAGGCTATTATTGTACCTTTAATAATCGTAATTATGGTTTTCTTAATTAATGAAAAATCTTTTCTATTCATAATCAAGAAAACAACAATCATACAAAAGAAGAAGATTCCGTATAATAACGAACTTATCAAATGGCTTTGTACCAATAATGAAAATGAAATACCTAGGAATATAAAACAATCTTCATGTTTAACTAAAATCCTATATAATGCATATAAGACAAGAGGCACAAAAGTCATTGCTAAAATTTCACCTAAAGCACCTCTTATGAATATATTTAATAAGTGATAGCTACATGTTAAATACAAGAAAGAAGCTAATAAAGATAACTTTCTATTATTAGTTTCTTTTTTAAATATTAAATAGATAAAAATATTACCAAGAGTTGTATAAAAAAGTACGCATAGTTTATAACACCACACAACACTTAAACCAAAATGATATAAGATAGCGAATGGATATAGAAACAAATCGCAATAAAACAGGGGAGTTGCATAACCAAAACCATTATTTGCGTATGGGTAAATCTTTGGTAATATTTGTCCTTCTTCAAACGCATTAGCTAAACCTACAAATCTATTTAGATGGAAGGTTATATCTTGAGAAATATTAACAATAATCTTAGAATCAAAAAAACTAAACAGGCATATGCATGTCATTAATACACATATTAAAATGTCTATAATTGTTTCTTTTTTCATTTCATCAAGCCCATCTTATACAACAATCCAAAAATATTTGCATTCATATAATAAGTAGTCTTAGTTACCAAACTAAAATACTTATTCTTTTTACCACCATTTTTTAAATATTTATTATCTTTAAAAGTAGGGTAAGTACTAGTTAAATAATCCCAACCCTTATCCAAAGTTTCTTTCTTAACTTGTTTATTTAGAATACGACAAGCTCTTAAATATGAACTACCTAAGAAAAATCTGATAGTTAAATATTCTAGTTCTGGCTTATATTCTTCATAAGCGTTTTTCTCAACATAGAATTCTTTTAAGCCTTTAAAAACTTCAATCATATCATTGATATTGATATTAAAAGTATGAGTAATAGAACCCTTTATTTGATAATAATCTACAAAAGATTCATCCACATAAGCCACCTTATCCATATAATATGCAAGTCTAATTAATACTGAAGTATCTTCATATCTAAAACCAGTAGGGAACTTAATGCCTGTATCTAAAAACCATTTAGTTCTATAAATCTTATTCCACAAGGTAGAAAACATCTTTTCAATGATTTCATGCTTATCTTTATAGCCTACATCCTTAGCTTCTTTTCTGCTTCCATCTTCATATACCCAAGTAAAATTAGACATACAGATATCTTTATCACCAATAGCTAATAACATCTTTTCAGCCAT